>JAISIJ010000270.1 GCA_031262245.1 Oscillospiraceae bacterium
TTTTTTAAGCTTACTGTGTCGGATATTTATTATTTTAAGAGAGTGGAGAGAATTTTTATATATTTAAACTACACCTTACTGTTAAAAATAACAAATATCTTCCACAGTACGCTAAAAAAAAGCACCTAAAATAGGTGCTTTTTTCATATACAGTTAAACCAAAGCCTAAAGAGTGCCAACTATGAAAATAACTACGGAACTTCGATAGTTGCGAACCACAGGAACTAAGAGAAAAACAAATTAAAGCTCGGCGAAGTATTTTATAGTTTTAACCATTTGTGAAGTGTAAGAATTTTCATTGTCATACCAAGAAACTACTTGAACTTGGTAGAGGTCGTCGGAGATTTTTGCAACCATTGTTTGGGTTGAATCGAAAAGTGAACCGTAAGTGATACCTACAACGTCGCTTGAAACGATTTCATCTTCGTTATAGCCGAAACTGTCAGAAGCTGCCGCTTTCATTGCTGCGTTGATACCCTCTTTGGTAACGTCTGTACCTTTAACAACAGCTGTGAGGATTGTTGTTGAACCGGTAGGCACGGGAACACGTTGAGCTGCACCGATAAGTTTGCCGGAAAGTTCGGGAATAACAAGACCGATAGCTTTAGCGGCACCTGTAGAGTTGGGAACAATATTAACAGCGGCAGCACGAGCACGTCTTAAGTCACCTTTTCTGTGAGGACCATCGAGAACCATTTGGTCGCCGGTATAAGCGTGAATGGTAGCCATAATACCTGTTTGGATAGGTGCAAAATCGTTGAGAGCTTTAGCCATAGGAGCTAAGCAGTTAGTTGTGCAAGATGCAGCGGAGATAATTGTATCACTTGAGTTAAGAATATTTTCGTTAACACCGTAAACAACTGTAGGAAGGTCATTGCCTGCGGGAGCAGAAATAACAACTTTCTTAGCACCTGCGTCAATGTGAGCTTGAGATTTTTCTTTTGAAACATAAAAACCTGTACATTCCAAAACAACGTCAACACCTAATTCACCCCAAGGTAATTCAGCAGCTTTTGCTTGAGCATAGATTTTAATTGTTTTGCCGTCAACAATGATAGCACCGTCAGCTGTTTCTACTGTGTGACCGTCATAGCGACCTTGTGAGCTGTCATATTTTAAGAGATGAGCGAGCATTTTAGGGTCTGTTAAGTCGTTAATTGCAACTATTTCATAACCTGCCGCACCCCACATTTGTCTGAACGCCAAGCGTCCTATTCTGCCGAAACCGTTTATAGCAACTTTTACTGCCATTATTCTTTCCTCCATATATAAATAAATTATTAACAATATTTTTAACTGAAACATTATACTCTCTTTTTAAAACTATGTCAACAATTTTTTTCTTTTTTCTTTTCTACAAGTTTTAGAGAAATACACCTTTCGAAGTTCTCTACTTGTAATTGCAGTTGCCAACTTAGCTGACATTATCTTTACCGATGTTTTCAATTACTAATTACTCATTATTCATTATTCATTACTAATTGCGTCAGCCCCGGAGTGGGTGGGATTCGAACCCACGTGGGATTGCTCCCAAACTGATTTCGAGTCAGCCCCGTTATGACCACTTCGATACCACTCCAAAAGACTCAATGAACATTATATCAAATAAAAAAATAATGTCAAGAAAAAATAGAAAATAAAATAACTAAAAAGTGTTGACAGTACTATATAATTATAGTATAATATTTCGGTATGTTGAAAAATTTAAACAAGGAGCATAATATGAACATTGGAACATTAGAAAAAACAGGTGCATATACACAAACATTTAAAATTGAATTTTCACCTGAAGATTTCGATAAGGCTATTAATAAAGTATATAATAACCAAAAATCAAAACTCGCTATCCCCGGATTCAGAAAAGGTAAAGTCAGCCGTAAGATGATTGAGAAATATTACGGGGAAGAGGCTTTTTATGAAGATGCTATATCCGAACTTTTAAGCGAAAATATTCCCAATATAGTTAAAGATATGGATGTTAATCTTGTTGACAGACCTACCGCAAAAAGTGCAAATGTTACAAAAGAAAAAGGTTTGGATGTTGAGATTGATTTAACAGTTAAACCTGATATTACCATTGAAAACTATAAAGGCATTAAAGCACCTAAAGCTATTGAGGGTGTTACAGACGAAGACGTTGACAAAATGCTTGAACGTGAACAGCAAAAAAGAGCGGCTGTAACTGAAATTACAGACCGTCCCGCACAAGACGGCGATACTGTTGTAATTGATTTCAAAGGATTTCTTGACGGTGAGGCGTTCCAAGGCGGCGAGGCTAAAAGTCACTCTCTGAAATTGGGTTCGGGTCAAATGATTCCCGGCTTTGAAGATGCGATTATCGGACATTCTGTGGGTGAAAAATTCTATATTGACGTTACTTTCCCCGAAGAATACGGTATGGAAACACTTGCCGGCAAACAAACTACATTCAGAATTAAAATACACTCAATCTCCGCTGTTGCTATTCCCGAATTAGATGACGAATTTGCAAAAGATATTTCAGATTTTAATACTCTTGAGGAATATAAAGAAGATTTACGCAAAAAACTCGAAGAATCTGCAGATAAAGCGGCTAATATCAATTTCACTGCAGATATTTTGGAAACAATTGTTGACAATGAATTTGAGGGTGAAGTGCCTGTTTGTATGTATGAACAACGTATTGACAGCCTTATCCGTGATTTTGCTTTGCGTTTACAACAACAGAACGTGTCATTCCGTGATTATATGGCATATACAAACTCCGATGAAGAAACTTTCCGTGAACAGTTCCGTGAGAGAGCGGAGAATGATGTTAAGGTACGTCTTGCTCTTGAAAAGATTGCGGAATATGAAAATTTAATCGTTTCAGACGAAGAAGTTGACAAAGAATATGCAGAAATTGCCCAAAGAGAAGATATTTCCGTTGAGGAACTTCCTAAATATCTCTCAAAAGAAACTGTAAAATCCGATATGCTTATGAAAAAAGCTAACGATTTTCTGTTAGAAAGCAGTATTGTTGACAATACTATTGTGAGAGAAAAAGATAAAGAGGCAATTGCAGAGGCTGTTGAAGATATATTTACTGAAATTGCCGACAATGCCGAAGATACCGAAACACAGGAAACGGCAGAATAGGAGAACAGAATGTTTAATAACAGTTTAGTCCCATATGTAGTGGAGCAAACAAGCCGTGGTGAGCGTTCATACGATATTTTTTCAAGGCTTTTAAATGACCGTATTATTATGCTTAACGAAGATGTTAATGATACTACCGCCGGTTTAATTGTTGCACAGCTCCTTTACCTTGAAAGCCAAGACCCCGAGAAAGATATTTATCTTTACATTAACAGTCCCGGCGGTTCTGTTACTGCCGGTATGGCAATATTTGATACTATGAACTATATCCGCTGTGATGTTTCAACTATATGTATCGGTCTTGCGGCATCTATGGGAGCATTGTTGCTTTCAAGCGGTGCTAAAGGTAAACGCTATTCTTTGCCTAACAGCGAGATTATGATACACCAACCCCTTATCGGCGGACACGGATTAAGCGGGCAGGCAACGGATATTCAAATTCGTGCCGAAAACCTCTTAAAAACCAAAGACCGTCTTGCAAAAATTCTCAGCGAAAACACAGGTAAAGACTATGATACAGTTAAAGCTGATACAGAACGTGATAATTTTATGTCAGCAGACGAGGCTTTAGCTTACGGTCTTATTGATAAAATTGTTAAGGACAAGGACAGTATTTCTTAATCGAGAATATATACAGTTAACTGATATTCAATTAAAAGCATTGCTTTTAATTGAATATCAGTATTAAAATGGAATCGAAGGAAAAATGATGGCTGAAGATAAAAGATGTAATTTTTGCGGGAAATCTGCCGAAGATGTAACCTCATTATTTTCTGCGGGTAATACTAATATTTGTGACGAGTGTGTCAGTTATTGTTTTAAAATGATGTATGGTTCACAACACATTCAGCAAGGACAGAAAAGAGTTTCTTCGGGTGACATAAATTTTAAAAATAAACTTATTAAGCCCACACAGCTCAAAGCTACTCTTGATGAATATGTAATCGGGCAAGATAATGCAAAAATTGCCTTGGCAGTATCTGTTTATAATCATTATAAACGTATTGCCGCTATAGAAGAAAATAGTAAAGACGTTGAAATTCAAAAAAGTAATGTGTTGCTTTTGGGACCTACAGGTACAGGTAAAACTTTGTTGGCACAAACACTTGCAAAGATACTTGACGTTCCCTTTGCCATTGCCGATGCTACAACTATTACCGAGGCGGGATATGTGGGTGACGACGTTGAAAATGTTCTTTTAAGACTTGTTCAGGCTGCGGATTATAATATTAAGTCTGCAGAAAGAGGCATTGTTTATATTGACGAGATAGATAAAATCGGACGAAAATCCGAAAATACTTCCCTTACCCGTGATGTCAGCGGTGAGGGTGTTCAGCAAGCACTCTTAAAGATTATTGAGGGTACTGTTTCAAATGTTCCTCCTCAAGGCGGCAGAAAACACCCCTCACAAGAATATCTTCAAGTTAACACAAAAAATATCCTCTTTATTTGCGGCGGTGCTTTTGACGGTCTTGAAAAGATTATCACAAAGAGAATGTATGCCTCTGCAATCGGTTTCGGTGCTAATATCACAACAGAAAAAGAACGTGACGAAAATGCTTTCGCCCACGTTACCCCCCACGACCTTGTAAAATACGGTTTAGTGCCTGAATTAGTGGGACGTTTACCCATTATTACCGCATTAAATCAATTAGACGAGAGTGCGTTGGTACAAATTCTTACAAAACCTCGCAATGCGTTAGTTAAACAATACAAAAAGCTCCTTGCTTATGACGATATTAAGCTTGAGTTTTCGGATGATGCTTTAGTTGAAGTTGCACAAAAAGCTATTGAACAAAAAACAGGAGCAAGGGGTTTGAGAGCAATTCTCGATACTGTTTTAATGAAAGTTATGTTTGAAGCTCCCTCTGAAAAAGATGTTGAAACAATAGTTGTATCCGCTGACAATCTCAAGAACGGAACAGAGCCGGAAATAATCAGAAAAAAGCAGGAGAGATTTGCTTAGTTATTAAGCTTTGAAAAACTATGATACAAATAGGATATCTTCGCAGCAGTAATTTCGGGCTGATTCACTCCCCCTCCTTTGCGGATAAAAAAACTATTTTTTATATTGCAAAACACTTCGGTATTGAATTGATTTATTTTAATCCCGAAAGAATTAATTTAAAAGATAAAACCATAACGGGACATATTTTAGAGGGTTTGGAATGGAAACGAGTTACAGTTCCCGTTCCGAAAGTTATTGATAATATGCCCCGTTTGGAACCGTATATAAGGTCTTTTTTGGAACAAACAAGTACCTTACTTACCACGCCTTTTACACATAAAGGAAAAAGAATTTCAAAGATACAAACCTATCAATATATGACAGAAAACGGAGATTTTAAAGATATTTTAATTCCGTCTTTTCTGTTGCATAAAACACAGTCTTATCCTTATATTGATATATTAGCTGCTTTGGAAAAATATCAATCGGTTATTCTTAAACCTTACGGCGGCTCAAAGGGAAGTAATATCCATAAAATAACAAAACTTGATACTGAAAAATATTCTGTGCTGATAAATAAAGTCTGTACGGAATATTCAAAGTGGGAGTTATTAGATTTTTTAAATGCGGGAAATTTTATCAAACGTTATATGCTCCAACCTTATATTCCCTCTGTTACAAAAAATAAAGAGCCTTTTGATATCAGAATTTTAATAAGACGTAAATCTGTTCAACCTTTATTTGAAACATTTATATTCCCCCGTATCGGTTCGGCAGAGGGTGTTGTTTCAAATATTCATACAGGCGGTTATACTATGCCTGTTGGGGATTTTCTTAAACTGCAATATGGTGACGAGGCAGAAAATATCCTTAAAAGACTGCAAGATTTAGCGGATACTTTTCCGCTGTTTTATCAGGAATATGTTGACACACCTATCTTTGATTTGGGTTTAGACATCGGGATTGTTAAAAATTCACATGGTGAATATACTTTTAATCTTTTTGAGGTTAATTATTGGTGTGCAAACTTGAATTGTCAATTAAAAATGGCTTTGGGGACTGTTAATTATTACAAGGAATTATACGCTGCAGCTCTTGAACGAGAAAATAAGATTGCAGAGTAAAAAAATAAAATATGGCTAAAAACAGAACGGTATTTGTTTGCAGTAATTGCGGATATGAGAGTTCAAAATGGAACGGTAAATGCCCCGACTGTAATGAATGGAATACTCTTGAAGAACAGGCGTTCTCGGTTAAGGGAACACCTGCTGTTAATATGCTTAAACCTGTTGCAACTCGCCGCCTTAAAGATATTACTTCCGAAGAGGAAATAAGATATTATACGGGTATCGGCGAATTGGACAGAGTTTTGGGTGGAGGACTGGTTAAAGGTTCGATTGTACTTTTGGGCGGTGAACCGGGTATAGGTAAGAGTACAATTCTCTTGCAAATATGCCAATTTTTGGGCGAGAAATACAGCGTTTTATATGTTTCCGGTGAGGAAAGTGCACGTCAGCTTAAACTCCGTGCAGAACGATTGGGTGTTACAACGGAAAATCTCTATATGCTTGCCTCAACCGATGCAGAGAGTGTTAATGATACTATTTCTGTTACAAAGCCCGATATTGTAATAATTGACAGTATTCAAACTATGAATTTACGTACACTCAATACCTCTCCCGGGTCGATTACGCAAGTGCGTGAATGTACAAACCTTTTTATGTATACCGCAAAATCTCTTGAAATACCTATATTTATTGTGGGTCACGTTAACAAAGACGGCAATATTGCAGGTCCTAAAGTTATGGAACATATTGTTGACGCTGTTCTTTATTTTGAGGGTGAAAGAAATCTATCTTACAGAATATTGAGAGCGGTTAAAAATCGTTTCGGTTCAACAAATGAAATAGGTGTTTTTGAAATGTTGGATAAGGGTTTAAGAGAAGTTTCAAACCCCTCTGAAATGCTTTTAAGCGGACGACCTCTTAATGTTTCCGGCACTTGCGTTACCTGTGTTATGGAGGGTTCACGCCCTATTTTGGCAGAGGTTCAAGCTCTTGCAACCAAAAGCGGTTTTTCTGCACCACGACGTACGGCAACAGGTTTTGACTTTTCGAGAATGGCTATTATTATTGCGGTTTTGGAAAAGCGAACAGGTATATTTTTCGGTACATTAGATGTTTATCTCAACATAGTCGGCGGTTTTAAATTAGATGAAACAGCAGGTGACTTATCTGTTGCATTGTCTTTGCAGTCAAGTGTTTTTGATAAACCTCTTCCAGAAAAATTAGTTGCTTTCGGAGAAGTGGGATTAGGCGGAGAAGTACGTTCTGTTTCTCATATCGTTCAGCGAGTTAAAGAGGCGGAGCGAATGGGTTTTGAAAGTTGTATTATTCCGAAACACAACTTAGCACAACTGAACGGACTGAAATTATCCATAAAAGTTATAGGTGTTACAAGCCTTAAGCAAGCGTTTTATTTATTGAATAATGAAAAAAATCTTGGTGAATAAATGAAAAAATACACCCTGTTTACTCCCGAGGGTATGAGAGATACCCTTTTTGAGGAATGTAAAATACGCAGACAAACAGAGAATACACTCTTTGATATTGCCGAAAAAAACGGTTACAGAGAAATTTCTACACCAATCTTTGAGTTTTATGATGTTTTTGACCATAGAAAATTGAATTTCCCACAGGAAAATCTCTATAAATTTACAGACAATAAAGGGCGTTTAATGGTTTTACGTCCTGATGTTTCTTTGCCTATTGCAAGGAGTGCGGCTACTCGTTTGCGTAATGAAGAATTACCCTTACGATTGTTTTATGCACAAGATGTATTCAGAGTGAATAATTCTGACACAGGGAAGAAAAGCAGTATGCGGCAAGTGGGTGCGGAATTAATAGGCAATGCAGACGACTTGGAGATTTTTTCACTTGCAACGGATTTTCTGAAAAGTTTTAATAAACCTTTTACCCTTGAGATTGGGCATATCGGTATTTTTAAACACCTTACAAAAAAACTCAAAGAGAACGAAGAATTTGAAAAATTAGATACTGTTCGTAATTTGATTGCAAGGAAAAATTCACCTGAATTAAATAATATGGATATAGATACAGCTTTAAAGCAATTACCAAAAATGTTCGGCAAAGCTGAAGTTTTTGAAAAATGCAACGGACTTTACCCCGAAGATATTCTTGACTACTTAAAAGATTTATATGAAAAACTCTCAAAAGATAACGATGTTATTATCGACTTGGGACTTGTTAATAAAATCAATTATTATACGGGTGTTGTATTTAAAGGATATGTGGGCGGTGTTGAAGTATTATCCGGCGGACGTTATGATGACCTTATCGGAAAATTCGGATATAACGTGCCTGCTATGGGTTTTGCATTATATTTAGATGACATTACGGAGCAGATAATATGAGATTGGCATTAACAAAAGGCAGGATTGAGAAACAAACCATTGCTCTTTTTGAAAAAATAGGGTTTGATTGTTCCGAATTAAAAGATAAAGGCAGAAAATTAATTCTGCCTGTTGAAAATTTTGAAGTGCTTCTTGCCAAACCCGACGATGTTATCACCTATATTGAATATGGGGTTTGCGATTTGGGTATAGTGGGAAAAGATACAATAGCACAAAAGGGCGGAAAATTTTATGAAGTCCTTGACTTGGGTTTCGGTAAATGCAGATTTGCACTTGCCAACAAAAAGGACGTTGATTTCTATGCCGGCAGCGGAGTTAAAACTATTGCAACAAAATACCCTAACGTTGCACGAAATTATTTTCAAAGCAAGAATATGGACATTCGCATTATAAAAATTGAGGGTTCGGTTGAGGTTGCTCCCTTGTTGGGACTTGCAGATGGTATTGTTGATATAGTTGAAACAGGCAATACTCTTGTTGCAAACGGTCTTGAAGTTAAAGAATGGATAATGGATATTTCCTCAAGACTTATTGTCAACACCGCAAGTATGAAGTTGAAAATGGAAGAAATAAACGAATTTATAAGAAAAATAGAAAATGTGAAAATATGAGATTAGATAAGTATTTAAAAGTTTCAAGATTGATAAAAAGACGTACTGTTGCGAATGAAGCCTGTGATGCAGGTAAAATACTTGTAAACGATAAGGTCGCAAGGGCTTCTTACGAAGTTAAAATCGGTGATATTATTGAGATAAAACTTGCAAGAAATGTTAAAGTCAAGGTGTTGAATATCTCCGAGATTGCCAATAAATCAAATGCCGCTGAGCTTTTCGAAATAATTGTTGTTGAATAAAACAGCGGGGTCTTGAGGTTTTATAGCCGCACTCTTCAAATGATATGCCTTTGCACGTTGTTTATCGCCCAATCTGTCATAGCAAACACAGAGTTGCAGATAAGGCAGAAAATCATAACAATCTTTTACGTTAAAGCCCAAAGCAGAGGGTGTACATCTTAAAGCTGCCTCATACCACCATATTGCACGCTGATATTCTTTTGTACTTTGATAATAATTTCCTAAATCATAGCAAATTTCCGCTCTGGGAGAATCTGTTTCAAAAGATTTATATAAAAACTTAACGTTTTTTGTCATTTTATATAAATCCGAACAAGCGGTTATTTTATTTTCAATAAAAACATCATTGCGTTTTAAGATAGATTCCATTAACGCAACAGCTTCGTCTTTACGGTTATGCCACATTAACTCCCTTGCATAATAGTATTGTTCTCTTGCGTTAAGTTTATCTCCGCGTTCAATCATTTTTTTGAATATGTTGAGGTTTCTGTCTTTTTCGCTGTCTTTTACCCTTGCGTGGGTTACGGTAATATCCGCATAAAGAATTTGTCCCGTAGGAGCTATACATTCGTGTATAGTTCCTTTCCAACGCTGTATACTCGGTATGTTTTTTATCAGACGTTCCCTGTTATATTCCGTTCCCGAAACGCTGTATTTCATATATACCATATCAATATCCGTTGATAAGGTGTTTTTTAATTCCGAAATAGCTTTCTGATTGTCTTCCGATATAATATCGTCAGCATCAAGCCACATTTGATAATCCATTTTTGCAAGTGAAAAAGCATAATTCCTTGCTTTTGCAAAATCATCCACCCATTTAAATTCATATACTTTATCGGTATATTCTTTTGCGATTTGTATAGTATTATCAATAGAGCCTGTATCAACTATAATAATCTCGTCTGCAAAACTTTTTGCACAATCCAAGCAACGTCCGAGTGTTTTTTCCTCATCTTTGACTATCATACAAAGAGATATTGTTACCATAATTTTCTCCTTTGTTCGTAAAAGCAAATTTTGCGTATACAATTTGTTTTTATATGTGATAATTATATGAAAATTTACTTTTTTGTTGACATAATAAATATTATATGATAATATAACTGTATTATATGACATACTGGATATGTGTTTCAGACTTTTTAAACATTTAAGATTCAGTATTTTTTTAGTCAAATATGTTTATTAAAAAAATGTGTTTGCATATGTATAGGAGGTATACATAATGGATTATAATGAAAATAGAGGTTGGGGTACCGAAGACGGCGGTTTGACCGACAACAGTGTAACTTCTCTCAGCGGTTCTGAGGGTTTCGGCGGCGGTGTTACTGTTCTTTCTAAAAGGAGAATAAAAAAACTCCCCATAATAATTGCGGCGGCAGCTGTGGTTGTTGCGGCGGCTTGTGCGTTGTCTTATGCTTTTATTCCGTCTGTTAAAAATGCTGTAAGACTTGCAACAATGTCACCCGATAAATATTTTGCAACCGTTGAAAAAGAAAATTTCGAGGGTATTGCAAAAGATGCCGCAGACCAATACGGTGCGTTAATCGACCAATTAAGCGGTTCACAAAATGTCAAAGCAAATTTCGCATTAGATGTTACCGAAGAGGGTGCGAAAGCTATGGATATGAGTGAGGATTTCCCTGACGGTATGTCAATTGACGGCGAAATGCAGGTTGTTTTTGAAAAAGAACTTCTCTCCGTAATCCTTTCGGCTGCTTATAACGGTACTGATTTGGGAACTGTAAATACTTTAATGGATACCGAAGGTCTTTATATACAATATCCCGAACTCAACGAAACTTGGCTGGGTGTACCTATGGCTGAAATTACCGGCGGTATGAGCACAGAAGACTTAGTTGAAACATTCTTTACTTCAATGGGTTTAGATGTTGACGGTACTGATGTAGTTGCGGCTATGGAAACATTTGAGATTACCGATTATCTCTCTCCTGCTGAATTGGAAACTTTCTTAAACAAATACAACGGTATTATCGTTGACGGATTTACAGACATTACTCTTGAAAAATCCAAAGAAGTTACAATCGGCGGTGTTACCCAAAAGTTTACGGTTGTAAACTCTGAAATGTCCTCTGATGACATTAAAGAGGTTATAATAAATGTATTAGATGCTCTTAAAGAAGAAACATTCCCTGTTGAGATTGTTGAACATTTCGGCATTGAAGAGTTCAACCAACGCAAATATTCAGGTGCTATGGATATTGCAATCGGTTATATTGAAGACGAATGGGACAATTTAGAATTAGATTTTGATATTGTTCTTGAAACTTATGTAAACTCCAAAGGCGAGATTTACGGTACTGATATAGGCGTTGAAGTAGGCGGCGGAATGTCAATTTCCGCTTATGCTCTCCAAGCACTCGATAATGATAAATTAGGTGTTGAGGGCGGTCTTAAAGTTAAAGGTATGACAGGTGAAGGGACTTATGTTCCTCTTTCTTACGAAGGTACTTTAGATTATTCAAAGGACGAAAAAGTTTCAGGTACTGTTGATATTACTATTGTTACCGACCTTGAAAACTCCGATTCTGATATTACTATTCCCATTGACCTTAAAAATGTCGGTGTTGTTTCCGAACGCGGTGATGTTTATCCTGTAGGTAAAATTTCAACAGTTTTGTCTGACGAAATTACAGACATAGGCGACGTTGAAATTTCAATGGATTATTCTTATGATAACGGTCCCGGCATAGAAGTTACTTTCGGTGTTGACGACGAAGAATATCTCTCAATGAGTGTGTCTTCCGAATATGATGCGGCTGAAACTCTTACCGCTCCCGATGAGTATCTCGGAGAAAAAGACGAGGACGAATGGCTTGAGGGCATCAACAAAGAAAAAGCAGACGAGATTTTCCTTGCTCTCTTTGGTATGACTTTTGACGAGTATATGGAACCCGACGATGACGATTGGTATACTGAATATGAGGACTATGATGATTATAGTGACTATTCAACAGATACCGAAGAACTTTCTTATGATGATGGTTACATTGACGGATATGACGACGGTTATTTAGACGGACAGTATTATGATATTTATGACAGTTATGCTGAAAGTATGCGTATTGGCAGTGAAGAGTATGAAAACGGTTATGATGACGGATACGAAGATGGTTATGACGATGGTTTAGCAGACCGAGAAACTCTTCCGGAAGTTTCTGACAATACACAGTTTACAGGTGGTGACGAAGTAACATCTTGGGGCGGTTATTCTATGGGTTTATACTATGGTACTTCCGTAGGCGAATATGATGCACTTTACGGCGACCCTTATGGTGCGAATTATTCCGACAGTAACGGTCAAGATACAAGATATGACGAGGGATATGAAATCGGATATTCCCAAGGTTACAGTCAATATGCTCCGGGCGGTATGCCGGAAACTCCGTCAGTAGGTGTTTCCGATACAGGTACAGGCGAGGTTACACCGCTGACAACCAATAAAAAACCTACTAAACCCGCAATTACAAATCCTTTAAATGAATATAACAACGGCTCTGTTTCGACAGAGCCTGTTGCTACTATTACAACAAGTTTTTCCACTACCACAACTGTTTCAATAACTGCAGACGGAGGGAATACTTCAGTTACCGCAAGAACGGTTACCACAACAACAACCGTTACAACTACCGAAGAAGTAACTTTAAACGGTCATTATTACGCTAACACAGACGTGAGGGTTATAGTGCCGCAAGGGTATACTGCCTCCGAAGAAAGCGGTATGATTGAAATTTCAAACCAAGATAACCTCCTTTCAATTCAATCCGAATTTCCTATGACATATTCTTCCGCAAGTGAGATTGCCGCACTTTATACCGCCGCTGAAATGACTGTTACTTCTCAAAATGAAAATTTTTCTATCGGCGGACAGAGCGGCTACAGAATTGATTTTATTTGTGACGGGATTAAGGGTGTTGTTATTTATATTACCACAGGGAATCTTGCTCCGTATTCCATTATTTACAATGGCAACGATACAGCTTTAATGGAAAAAGTTATAGAAAGTATTGAATTTAAGTAATGTTTGAAAATGTTAAAACGCCTTGTTATATTATAGATTGCCATAAATTACGTCAAAATTGTGAAATATTGTTAGAAGTTAAAAAGCAAACGGGTTGTAAAATTCTGCTTGCTCAAAAAAGTTATTCCTGTTATGCAACTTATCCTATTATTTCTCAATATCTTGACGGAACTACTGCCAGCGGACTTTATGAGGCGAAGTTAGGGGCAGAATTTTTCGGCAAGGAAACCCATATTTTTGCTCCTGCTTATACAGACGAGGACTTCAGCGAGATTATAGAAATTTGTGACCATATATCTTTTAACAGTTTAACGCAGTTGGAGAAACACCGTAAAAAAGTCCCCGAAAATGCAAAAATATCTCTCAGAGTAAATCCGCTGTATTCTGAAGTTGAAACAGAAATTTACAATCCTTGTGCTAAATTTTCTCGTTTCGGTGTTTTGCCGAAAGATATATCAAAAGTAAACCTTGAAAATATCCAAGGTTTGCATTTTCATACAATGTGCGAACAGAGAGCGGATACTCTTGCACGGACTTTACCGTATATCGAAAATTATTTTGGCGAGATATTGAAAAAAATGGAGTTTCTGAACATCGGCGGCGGTCAGCATATCACAAAAGAGGGTTTTGATATTTCTAAATTTTGTGATATTATCAACTATCTTCAAAACAAATATAATTTAACTGTATATATGGAACCGGGAGAGGCAATTGCACTAAATGCGGGTTATTTTGTTGCGAGTGTGCTTGATATAGTGGAGAATGAAAGAGATATTGCAATATTGGATTTTTCTGCCGCTTGTCATAATCCCGATATTTTGGAAATGCCTTATCGTCCCGAATGTATGAATATAAATAATGAAAAATGCGGAAAAATCGGTGAAAAAAAATACTCCTATCGTTTTGGAGGAAATACTTGTCTTTCTGGTGATGTTATAGGCGATTACAGCTTTGATACACCCCTTAAAGTGGGAGATAAAATAATCTTTTTGGATATGGCAATATATTCAATGGTGAAAAATAACACTTTCAACGGCATAAAATTACCCGATATTTTACTTTATGACAATAATATCACAATTCACAAGCAGTTCGGATATGAAGATTTTAAGGTTCGACTATAAAAACCTACATTTTTTCTTTTCTGATAGTAGCAGAGACGGCGGCTCTCGGAGTTCCCTTTTTCTTTTTTCTGATAGTAGCAGGGACGGCGGCTTTCGGAGTTCCCTATTTCTTTTCACAGTTGGCAATTCAGCTGACATTGGTTTAAATGAATATGAAAAATCCCCTTTTCCAAAGGGGATTTTTTTAGCATACTATGTCAGATATTTATTATTTTGAACGATATTTTTTGGATTAATAAAAATTTTCAAATCAACTTCCACAATAATCAGTTATAATCGGACAAATAACATACGAGTAGAGGTAATGTCAGCTAAGTTGCCAATAACCACAACCGATACGGAACTTCGAGAGCTGCCGCCCCTGCACCTATCAGATACTAAATAAAAGGAGGGGGGATTTGGGTAGGCATAGAAAAGCGTGTAAATTGTCCATCCCAATGGAGATAGACGACACCTGTTTCACCGTGACGATTTTTTGAAACAATGCACTCGACTAAATTCGGGTCGGGTGAGTTGGCGTTATAGTAGCCGTCACGATAGAGAAATAATACCACATCAGCGTCTTGTTCGATTGAACCGCTGTCACGCAAGTCAGAGAGCATTGGACGTTTGTCTTGACGATTTTCAACCGCACGGGAGAGCTGTGAAAGGACGATAACAGGGACGTTTAAATCTTTTGCCATAAGTTTAAGTTGACGTGTCATATCGGAAAGAATAGTTACGGTATTGGCGTTTTTCATAGTTGATGAAAGCAAACCCAAATAGTCAATTACAACCAACCCTAAATCTTTCATTCGACGTAATTTTGCTTTAATTTGAGGGACTGTTATAGCACCGCTGTCGTCAAGATAAATAGGGAAATCCCCTAAGTATTCCATTGTTTCCCTAAGTCTGTCCCAATCTTCGTCTTGTTTAATATTACCATTACGCATAGTCATACTGTCGATAAGAGCAGTTGATGAAAAAATTCTCGTTGCAATTTGTTCTGTTGACATTTCAAGGGAAAATAAAACGATATTTTTACCCATTGTCTTTGCGGCATTTGTCATAATATTCAAAGCAAAAGAAGTTTTACCCATACCCGGACGAGCAGCAAGTATAATCAAGTCGGATTTATTAAGCCCTGTTATAACTGTGTCAAGATTGGAATATCCTGTTGACGCACCTAAGTACATATCGCGGTCATCGCCGCTACGTTGAGAAATTTCTTCATAAGCACGGAATAAAGCCTCTTTAAGATGAACAAGTCCGCCGATATCTTTTCCCTGTCGTAAGTCATAAAGCCGTTGTTCGGCAAGGTCGAGAATTTCTTCTGCAGAATCAGTTGCCGCCATAGCCGTTTCGGAAATTTCCTGTGAGATAAGCACTAATTGCCGTAACTGGAAATATTCAGAAACAATTTTGCAATAACTCTCGATATTTGCAACACTTGGGACACCTTCAACTATTGCGGCGAGATAACGGCGAGCTTCAGTATCTGTTTCAAAAACACCTAATTTAACAGCCTCATTCATAACGGTGATAATGTCAATTTTGGAGTTAAATGTAAATTGTTCGAACATTATCATAAAGAGATTTTTATGTGCATCTAAATAAAAACTATCAGGTTTAATTTTTTCCAAAACAACAACAAAGACATCGGGACTTTTCAATATAGCCCCGAGTATAGTTTTTTCAGCCTCTTCGCTGTATGGTAATTGCTGTTGTGTAAAATCAAAAGGCATTTTAAACCTCTGCTGTAACTTCTATTTTAATTTTTGCCGCAACACCGACATAAACTTTGACATCTGCCTCATAAGTACCGAATGTTTTTATATCGTCTTTAAGGGATATTTTTTTCTTGTCAACGTCAATATTGAATTGTGTTTTAAGAAGTTCGGCAATATTTGCAGCGGTTATGGAACCGAAAAGCTTACCCTCTTTGCCGGCTTTAGCCTTTGCAACAACTGTTTTGCCGTTGATATTTGCGGCAACAGCCTTTGCCTCTGCAAGTTCTTTCGCCAAACGCTCTGCCTCTGCTTTTTTTTGTTCGGCTAAAACTTCAAGATTTTTTGCAGTTGCTTCAAGTGCCATTCCTTTAGGAATAAGCATATTGCGTGCAAAACCGTCTGCAACCTCTTTAATATCGCCGATTTTGCCTGTGCCTTTAACATCTTTTATTAAAATAACTTTCATTTTCAATTCCTTTTTAAGTAAATATATGGGGGTGTACCACACCCCCTATACGCCTGCACTAAGTTCTATGCACCTAAACCGATACCGTGATAATCAATACCGTATTCTTTCATTTCGAGAAGTGGGAAACAGTTACGACCGTCAAAAACAAGTTTGTTTTTCATAATGTCAAAATCAGAGGGTTTAAGTGTTTTAATTTCATTCCAATCTGTAAATATAAAGCAAACATCTGCATTTTTAAGGGTTTCTGTGGGGCTTTCGCAAACTACAACAGTTGGAAATTTTTCTTTTGTTTTTTCCGAACCTACAGGGTCATAAACTTTAACGTTAGCACCTTCGTCTGTTAAAAGTCGGATATTAACAAGGCTGGGAGCTTCTCTCAAGTCGTCTGTGTTGGGTTTGAAAGTCAAGCCTAAAACGGCTACATTTAATCCCAAGAAAGAGGGGAAATATCCACGAGCTTTTTTTGTTAAAGTGAGTTTTTGATTTTCATTTACATCAATTGCCGCCTTAACTGTTTTAAGTTCACAGTCATTAAACCCTGCAAGCCAATGAAGAGCCTTTGTATCTTTAGGGAAACAAGAACCGCCGTAACCGCAACCGGGATTTAAAAATTTACTGCCTATTCTGTCGTCATAGCTGATACCTTCCATAACTTTTAATACATTAGCACCGACTTTTTCGCAAAGATTGGCAATTTCATTGACATAAGAAATTTTTAACGCTAAAAAGTCATTGGCTGTATATTTAATCATTTCGGCAGAACATCTGTTTGTAAAAACTTTCGGACAATCCCAAGGTGCATAAATATCTTCCATAATCTTTTTTGCCGCTTCGGTTTCTGTTCCGATAACAATTCTTGAAGGGCGGAGCATATCGTCAACAGCAGTACCCTGTGCTAAAAATTCGGGGTTTGAAATTAAATCAAAGTCAACACCCAAAGATTTGCTGTATTCAACGATTTTATCATTTGTTCCGATAGGCACTGTGCTTTTCATAACAATGAACGCAGATTTTTTGAATTTTGCAATATTATTAACGGAATCATAAACATATTTTAAATTTGCAGAACCGTCTTCACGCTCGGGTGTTCCGACTGCAATAAATATTACTTCCGCATCTTTAAAAGCGGTTTCATTATCAAGGGTATAAGTTAAACGTTCCTTATTATTTGTGAGCAATTCCGGCAATCCCGGTTCATAAATGGTGCATTTCCCGGAATTAAGCATATCAATTTTTTCTTTAACAACATCAAGACAAACAACATCGTGTCCATATTCGGCGAAAGTTGCCGCAGCCACTATTCCGACATAGCCTGTCCCGATTATAGAAATTTTCATTTTTTTGCTCCTTTTATATTTTGTTCAAGTTTTAAAAGTCTTTTTTCCAATTCTTTTAATTGATTTTTTAGTTCTTGATTTTCAAGTTCTAAAATTTCAATGTCATTTTTTTCGGCTTTTAGGCTTTTTGCGTTTTTCGGTAATGCAATTGTTTCAAAAACCAATTGCTCTGTAATAAGCGAAATAAATTTATAAGGTAAATCGTCAGGGGAGATTTGGTTGCGTGAGGTTAAAAAGCCCTCTTTAAATGCCCAACCGCTGCCTTGTTTTTGATATTGTCCGTAAACGGTAATTGCATCTTTGTCAATTGTATAATAAACGCTGTCACTCAATTCATTCTGTTCTTGCCATTTATGTGAATAGAGTGAAACACCCGTACTCTCAACACCTATTTCCAAATACAATGTATTATAAACATTGGGGCGGCGATTATTTAATATAATAAAATTAATCATTGCCGAACAATTATTAAAAATCTCTTCTTTTAAAGATATTTTAAATAAAGGTATTACGGAATCTGCCGATGCGGCATTTTTGAAAACAGTTTTATATAACTCAGTATCTGTAGAAATAATATTATTTTGAACAACACCTAAAGTATTTGTAATTCTGACAACATCTTTCGGAATAGGTTTAAGTTGATTTCTTAAATCGCCTTGAGTGATTTGTTTCAGCTTAACGGAATGTCCGACACCGATACGAGAGGTTAATAACATTGTTTTAAATTCAAAACCCGAGGCATATCCCGTATAATTAGCATAGAATAAAATGATATTATTTTCTATTTTATAAGAAATTTTTGTTCTGAATATATCTTCGCCTTTTTCCCATTCAGCTTGAACAACTTTCATATTCAAGTCTTTGTCCAAGAACGCATAAAAGCGGAGAATATCGCTGTAGAAAGGGGTATTATTCGCCAAATATATAAATTTAATCTCTGTAATTACATTTTTATACGGTTCATTTGTCAGTTCTAATTTAAAAAACGGAACACCGGCATCGTGTTTGGCATCTTTTTGGATAAATATAAATTTAGAAGTGGTTTTTTCTCCGGGTTCGATAACAAAGCTTTTCCCTTTATCTTCAATCGGATTATCTGTAAGACTTTGTTTAAATTCTGCAAACTGACCGGGTTCATATTCAGATAACCGTAAAAAGAATCTGTATTTATAAACCAAAGCGGAAGGTATAATACTTTCATTCAGTTGAGTTATGCCGATATAATCAAGAAAACCGCTTGAAAATTTATCAAACGCCATAGCCGCTACTTCGTCAAAATCAATACTTTCAACAAAATACCAATAAAACATTTTTATTGTGGCAACTGAAAAATTTGTTGCAAGTGAGGGTTTTGTATTTTTAATATTATCAAAAATACCGCTGATTGATTCAAATATCGCCAACGGATAAATATTATGATTTTTTCTGCTGATATTTGCTTCCGAAGAAAGATTTGAACGTAGAATCCAACGCAAAAGTACCTTAGGCAATACTGAAATCTTGTTTGCAGAGGTTAAAGCGGAGTAAGTGAAATAAGCATCATTTGAAACAAATAATTCCTTGAAATGCAAGAGATTTTTTTGAACAAATTTACGGTTAAAAGCTTTATCCCAAGCACATCCGTTAAGTGCAAGATAAGGGTTAGAAGTCATTTCATTTAACGTAAAAGTCGGTTTGTTAGGAAAATTAACACCGTTATTTGCAAAAAACCAAGTCAATTCTCTGCAAAGATTTCTTGCCGTTTCAAATTGTTCGGATTTAAATATTAAGACATCGGGAGTGTTTTTTGCCGTAGCCTCACTTATCTCCTGCAACATATTCGGATAGAAATAATCATCGCTGTCAAGGAAAGAAAGATATGCACCCTGTGCATATTCCATACCCAAATTTCTTGCCGCTCCCGCACCTTTATTTTCTTGTTTTAACAGTTTAAAACGGCTGTCTTTGTCAGCATATTCTTGCATAATTTCGGGTGAAGAATCAGTTGAACCGTCATCAATAAGAATAAATTCTGTCTCTTTGAGGGTTTGTGCACAAAGACTGTCAAGTGTTTCTTTCAGATATTTTTCGGAATTATAAACAGCCATAATCACAGAGATTTTACAAACCTGTGCTAAATAACTTTCATAATATTCAACAGGAGAAAACGCTAAATTAATTAAAGCGTTATAAGTGTTTTTATTGTTGAAAACTGTTTTATCAATAGAGATTGTCATATTTTTTGTAAATTCTTTGATTTGTTTTGAACATTCCAAAATCAGCAGTAAATGACAATCTTTATTGGATAATCTGATTGTAAAATTCAGATTATATATATATCTTTCAAAAAATAATTCTTTTTTTGCCGGGAAGTCGGGATTTTTTTGCAACAATTCAAATGCAGATTTATGAGCCGCATTGAATTGACTTACCATATTATCTTCATTTTTTGTAATAGAATTATTATTATCTTTTCTGTGGTAAACACCTGTAAAATTCAAGTGCATTATGCTTTTTGCAGCTAAAACACATTCAAAATGGAAAGAGCAATCTTCCCAGTTTATTAAATTTTCATCGTGTAAGATATTAGTTTCCGATAAGAATTTTCTGCGGTGTAACGTACGCCAACGGTGATTAAAAGCAGTATATGCCTCTTTATCTTTACCGCTGATAATCTTATTGTAAGTAGATGGTTTTTGGGTACAGGGTTTAAGGGTTTGCGTTAAATTATGCTTTTCAATGCTCCCTGAAAATTCACAATAATCAACGGATACCAAATCTAAATCAAATTCTTTTGCAGTATTATACGTTCTTTCCAAAAAGTTTATATTATAATAATCGTCACTATCCAAAAATGCGATATATTCACCTTTTGCCTGTTTAATACCGTAATTAAGCTGATAACAAAGACCCTTATCCTCAAAATCAAAGAGAATAATTCTTTTGTCTTTTTTTGCATATTTATTTATAATATTAACCGTATTATCTGTTGAACGACTGTTTATAACAAGAATTTCAATATCCTTAAAGGTTTGATTTATAACGCTGTTTAAACATTCCTCCAAATATAATTCGGAATTAAAACAAGGGATTATAACAGAAACAGCGGGGGTAACTGCTTTCGGCATTTTTCCTCCTACAATTCAAATATGGCATCATAAGTTCTTTTACAATTATTATTGTCAATATTCCCGAAAAAATCATTAATCCTGTCAAGATATTTTTTCTTTTGTTTCGGGAAGATATTATTTTTTGAATTTTCGGTAAATTCAGCAATTGCTTTTATCAATTCTTCTTTTTCCGTAATTATTTCTCCGAAACCATCTTTTTCATAATTAAAATAAGTAGGTTTATGATGATTGGGGAGTTTTTGATAATAAATAACAGGACGTTCAGAATAGGCAAAATCGAAAAAGACACTCGAAAAATCTGTAATTAACATAGCCGATTTTTTGAAAAGTTCAGCATAAGAAAGATTATCACCTATTGTAATACATTCGGAAATATCCGCAAAAAATCTTCCGAATTGTTTTGCAAGAGGGTGAAGTTTCAATATTATCTTGAAATTATTCTTTTCTAAAGTTTTCAGCAAAATCGGGTCGGTGAGGAAATCTATAAGCATTTTGTAATAATCAGAAGCTTTAAATTCCGTTTCCGTCATTCCCGAAATACTATATCTCCAAGTAGGAGCAAAAGTTATAATTTTTTCAGGCGGTTCGTTATATACTCTGTTATCAAACCTCGGAAAACCCGTAAGTTTTACAACACCTTCGGGATAGCCGAAAGCAGAAGAATTTGTAATATAATCAAACTCTTTTTTTGCTGTTGCAACAAACATTTCCGGGTTATAGCGACGTTCATTATAGAAATCCGTCACATCGTCTTTTGTAATACCGTGCTGCAAAAATATAAATTTTGACCTGTCATAAACATAAAGAAATTGAATAGCCGGTGTTCCCGATGAAAACAAAATTGTTTTGGTAAGACTTGATGCCCATTTTTCTGCAAAAGCAATTAACATAAACGTATCAAAATTTTCCGTGCAAACAATATTTTCGTCTTCGGGATTTTCCTTTTTTAACTTATCATAACCTGTTTTGTTAATAATAAAATATTTTTCTATGCCGTCGTTTTGTTTTTTTGCATAATTATACAATGCCCAACCGTTATCGTCGGCAGTATTTTTTCTGTCTGAAAAAAGCCAGATTTTTCGTCCCTCATATTCCTTATAATGCTCAAGATAATATAAAAAAAGTTTTGTATCTTCAATAGTATTCATATTAACAGCATTACACATTGTATAGTGCTTAATAACTTCAAAATTGCTTTTTTCAACAAAGAGAATATTATTTTTAGGTGTAACGGTAAATACAGTATTTTCACAGGTATGAAAAGGAATTTTAAATCTTTTAATTGCTGAAAAAGGTGAGAAATTAGTATGGGTAAGCTTGGGACTGACGATACGTCCGCTTGCTGTTTTCAGGGAAATTCGGATAGTATCGTCAATCTCGAATTTAAAAACAAATTCAAATATTTTCAGAACAGCCGTATTTTTTTCTGCATATTTAGGGCGATAGAAATCATTTTCGGATATATGAATATTTGCATTAAAAATTTGGTTGTTATATACAAGAACAGGTGCAAAATCTTCACAAATCGAATGATAAAACCCGCGGATTGTAATAATATTATTATATTCTTTTACACAAAAAAGCTTTAATTCCGTTGAGGAAAGGGGCATAAGCAGATTGTCGGCAATATAGACAGCGGTGTCTTTAACAACTGCTTTTTCCCCTGTAAGTTCCTCTAAAAGATATGCTCTTGTATAAAAATCCGAATGTTTTTCGTTAATTTCTTTTATACGGTCTGTCATACTGCCTCAATAATAAAATCTGCAGGTGTTCCTTTGTTTGAAATAACAACTTGTTGACCTTGAATTGTAAGGAAATACCCGCTGAAATTCTTTGAATAAAAATTGAAATCTTCGCCGTTTGCTTGAATACTGAATCTTCCTCTTGCTTTGCCTACATCTGACATATCAAACCCGTTTAATGATGTTTTTACAAGGATATAGGTAGAGTCTTTGAAAGTAGTTAAAAACAAATTGCCGGTTTTAAGGCGATAAGATAAAAGGAATTTATATTCGTCTTTTGTGCCTTTATTGTCGCCGATAAAGAATTTTGAATCCTTGAGATAAATATATTTTCCGTTTGAAACAAGTCTTAATTTAACAACTTTATCACCGAAAAATTTATTATAATCGGGGGATTCCTCAACTTTATTGCGAACAACGCCTTTCATTGCCAATATCTCATTTTTCAATACAAGATTTTCGTCCTCAAGTACAAAGTTTTGTTTTTTGAGTTCTTCATATAATGATTTTAAATCATTGTATTCGTCTAAAAGAGTGAGATATTTGGGGCTTTCTTCTTTTTCTTCTTCTTCTTCCTCGTCTTCACCTATTGCAACAATTTCTTCAACATCTAAATCGTCAACAATTTTAGTTTCTTCAATTGCTACTTCTGCTACTTCTTCAACTGCGATTTCTTTAACTGTCGGTTCAACAACAGGTTCCTCAATAACAGGCTCTTCAACAACAGTTTCTGTTATTGTTTCGGGAGCAATTTCAGCAACTGCATTTTTCTTTGTATATTTTCTTTTCGGTTTTTCTTCTTTTACAACCTCGGGAGCAGTTTCAGCCGCCGCATTTTTCTTAGTATATTTTCTTTTGGGCTTTTCTTCTTTTACAACCTCGGGAGCAATTTCAGCCGCCGCATTTTTCTTTGTATATTTTCTTTTGGGTGTTTCTTCTTTTACAACCTCGGGAGTAATTGCATTTTTCTTTGTATATTTTCTTTTTGGTTTTTCTTCTTTTACAACCTCGGGAGTAATTTCAACAGCCGCATTTTTCTTTGTATATTTTCTTTTCGGTGTTTCTTCTTTTATAACTTCGGGAGCAATTTCAGCCGCCGCATTTTTCTTAGTATATTTTCTTTTGGGTGTTTCTTCTTTTACTACTTCGGGAGCAACTGCATTTTTCTTTGTATATTTTCTTTTGGGTGTTTCTTCTTTTATAACTTCAGCCGCTGTTTCAACTTTATTTTCAGCCACCTCTTGGGGAATAACTGCATTTTTCTTTGTATATTTTCTTTTTGCTTTTACCTCTGCGACAGGATTAATTTCAGGTGATTTTTTCCTTGCCATTAATTCTTCCTCCTAACTTTTAATGTGTTAGATTTATTTGTTTTTTTGATATTTCCATTTGATTCTTCAAATTTCAAAACTACGGGAACAAGTCGTTTTGCCGGTGTTTCATAGAAAAAACGAATACAGTCCTCCACGATAAAATCTATTTTAAAATAAAACTCATTCTCATAATAAATAGCCTTGCCCATATAAAAAATATTATTCCTTTTTATCGTTGAAAAAAAACAATTTTCATTATATTTTGCAATTAATTTAATATTCTCACAAACAGCGGAAAATATACCTTTAAAGCCGTTTTCACAGGATTGTATCATTACATCACTGCCGAAAGTTTCAAGTGTAAATTCGCCGAAAGTGCAAAAAGGTTTTATTTTATTTTCAAATAATTTTATTTCACCGTATTTTAATTTAAGCCATCCGATTTTTTGTGAAAAAGATAAATTTCTTTGAGAAAATATTATCTCATCATCAATATATTGCAGACAATAAAGGAACGCATCCCAAGCTGTTGTATATTCGGGTGTGTTTTTTAATTCTTCGGAATAGTCACCTTTATACCACTGCAAATCATAACAGACAACCCTCTCTATATAATACGGTATTTTTCTGAATTTTGCAAGAAAAAAATCAAATAAATATTTATAAACTTTAAAAACACGCTTAAAAGTTTCAATATTTTTTCTCTGATTATTAATTGCAGAGGATTTTTCCGCTCTACGGCGGTAAAAATAAGTTGCTTCATTTATATATCCGAAAAAATATTTTTCGGCGGCAATTTCAAAAAATAATTTAAAATCTTCTGCAAGAGCAACATTTTTATCAAATTTATAATTTTTTAATACTTTTGTTTTAAAAAATACAACTCTCAAAGGAACGATATTTTTATCGTTAAGTGAAATAATTCTTGTTTTTTGATTTATACACAAAGGGTGTTGTCCTTTTTTTGAATCAAAAAAAACAGTATTAACTTGTGTAAAATCTATTTTGTCTTTATTTAATTCTAAAAATTCAAAACATATTTTCAGTAAATCCGGAGAAAATTTATCGTCACCGTCAAGAAAAGCAGTATATTCAGAGTAGGCAACCTCAATACCGACATTTCTTGTGTCAGAAACGCCGCTGTGTTCTTTATTTATATAACAGATATTAGAGTGTTTTTGTTGAAATTTTTCACAGATTAAAGCTGAGTTATCAGTGCTTCCGTCATTAATCAAAATCAGTTGAATATTTTCAAAACCGACAGTTTGGTTTATAACACTTTCAATAGCTGTTTCAATATATTTCTCGACGTTATAAACAGGTATTATAACGCTGAATATATACTTCATACAGGATAAATCAATTGCTCGGGTGAATAATTTTTCAGAATTTCAGATAATTCCGATACATCTTTCTTTGCTTTTTCTAAATCGTGAAAAGCAAAATTACCACATTCCTCAAATTTTGAACCGGGGAGTTCGCCTTGAAAATCTTTTATAAATTCAAGTGCATCTTTTACGAGTTTAATTGCCGCCTCTTTTTCCTTTGAACGTAAAAGCACATAAAATCCTGTCAAACAGCCCATAGGTCCTACATATATAACATCGGCTTTAATATCGGAGTTTCTTGCAAAAGTTGCAAATAAATGCTCGATTGTATGTGCAGATGTTCCGCTTAAATAATCTCCGCCGTTGGGTTTCTTCATTCTGACATCATAGGTTATAATATCATCATCAATCCTTGATATATACATTCCTACACCGAATTTGGTATGGTCTGTTGAAAAGCTTGTAATACGTTCCATTTTTATTTTTTCCTTAGTTTTATAAATTTTATAGTTTTAAAATATGTACTGCGACTTAGAAATAAATATTATATCTAAGTCGCAAATGAAATTATCTTTTATGCAAAAGATTTTTCAATGAATTTATCCATATATTCAGGATAATACCAAGAGAGATTTGAACGGTTAAGTTGTCTGAACCAGCCGCCGTCATCCCAAACACAGCAAGGAACGCCGATAGCTCTTGTTTTGCCTACATAATAATCCAACCAGTCTATACGGCTTGTGCCGCTGTAGGGGCGTTCTACAGTAATATTATTCTCTTGTTGTGTTGAACGTGTACCGAACTCGTCAAGAACAACTGAATAACCTTTGTCAATTAAGCAAGTTTTAATTTGATTAATCATACTGTCAATAGCTGCTTTATCGGCATCGTCAAAGACTTGGTCATATTGACCTTCTTCAATACCGCCGCCTGCAAAATTCCAAGGTGTATAAGCGTGGATTTCGGCAATAGTATGGTTAGCGGGGTCATTGGGCATTTCAAAATGAGTGCCGCTTTGTTCTGCACCGTAAGTGGGGAGGAGAGAGTTGTCAACACCTGCGGCATAAGAGGGAACTAATAAGAAACGAGTTGCGTTGTTTCCGCCTTGTGCACGAATAGTATCAACGAAAGTTTGGTTAAGTCTGTTTACAACAGCACGGTCGTTTGATGTTCCGCCGTTCCATTCATATTGAGAACCCTCTGTTCTCGGTTCATTTAAGCCTTCAAACATCAATACATCGCCGTAATCTTTGAAAGTTTCACCGATTTGATTCCAAACGGTTACAATCCATTCTTTGTCATAATTTTCAAACTCTGCTGTGGGGATTAAAACGCTGCCCTCGTGGTGGGTGTTGAGAATGACTTTAAGGTCACATTCAATTGCATAGTTTACAACTGTTTGAACTCTTGCCATCCATTCAGGGTCGATTGTAAAGTTTTCATCAATAAAATGTGTATGCCAAGTGGTGGGGATACGAACAAAGTCAAAACCCTGTGCTTTAACGGTTTCAAACATTGCTTTTGTTGTTAAGGGATTTCCCCAAGAAGTTTCACTTGCGTTACCCTCAAAAGCTTGTTGATAATCTTTTTGGTCAGAGCCGGCAGTATCATTCCAAGCATCGAAAGTATTACCTAAGTTCCAACCTGCGTGCATTTCGGCAACAAAAGCGGCAGTTGACATATCACGAATTTCGCCGGGGATTGTAGGAACAACAGGAACAGGAGGTTTCACAACATTTACTGTAAGCTCGGCTGAAAGTCCCTCGCTGTCAGTAACAGTAACAAGACTTGAACCTAATGTCAAACCGCCGATATAGAGAATTTCATTTGTAGGATTGAAGACGGCAGATACAATGCTTTCATCCTCAACAGATACTGTCAAACTGCCATTGTCTTCGTCTGCAACAGCAATACCCGTCGCGTCAACACCTATATACACGTCAACTGTAGATAAGTCTAACACGGGAGCAAGGTTAGTTTGAGGCAATTCGGGGTAAGGCAAAGTTGTGAGGTCGCCCAAAAGGTAATTTACAATTGCCGTTAAATCCGCACTGTCTACAACAGTATTGCCGTCTGTAACATCACAATTGGCATTAGCCGAAGCATCTGCACTTAATTTGATATTCCCTGCAAGACTTTTTGATAACAGTGTAATATCGGACATTTTGCCTATATCGCCGTCGCCGTCTACATCTCCGTATACAACATTTTCGGCTGCCCCTACAGGGGTAATCATTTGCGGTAAAGCGGATACCGCAGACATTGATAACGCAAACGCCGTTATCAATGAGAGAAGTCGTTTTTTTAACTTCATTTTTCTTCACTTCTTTCTTTTTATTATATAAATAAGTTTATACAATAATTTTAGCGGAAATCATTGTATTAAACAAAAATATACTACGACAACAAAGACGTTAAACGCTCCATTGCCTCCAATGTAAGGTCTTTATCTCCGAAAGCGGTAAGTCTGAACCAACCCTCACCGTTTTTACCGAAACCGGCACCGGGAGTACCCACAACCTGTATTTCATTTAATAATCTGTCAAAAAACTCCCAGCTTGACTGATTATCGGGGCATTTAAACCATATATAAGGAGAATTTATTCCCCCTGTAAATTTAATATTCAATTTAGTAAGTGTATCGGCAATGATTTTTGCATTAGCTTGATAATATGCAATGTTTTCTTTTATCTGCTTTTGCCCTAAATCTGTGAAAACTGCCGCCGCCGCACATTGAACAGGATAGGAAATACCATTGAATTTTGAACCTTGACGCTGTGACCAAAGGTCGGCAATTTTGATTGTTGTGTCACCTTTTTTCACAACCAATTCTTCGGGAATGACAGTATATCCGCAACGAACACCTGTGAACCCTGCAGTTTTTGAGAGAGAACACATTTCAATTGCACATTTTTTCGCACCCTCAATCTCAAAAATCGAACGAGGGAGTGAAGAATCGGTAATAAAAGCTTCATATGCCGCATCAAAAATAATAATTGCCTCATTTTTAAGGGCATAGTCAACCCATTCTTTGAGTTGCTCTTTGTTATAAACAGAGCCTGTGGGGTTATTAGGTGAGCATAAATAAATCAAAGAGGGTTTTATGATTTTATTAACAACGTTTACGATTTTTTCTTTGAAACCTTTTTGTTCCTCGTTTACAACAGAAATATCAGAGGGCATTGCTGTAAAATTATTCTCTTCATTGCTGTTAGCATAAATTATGGTATTCCCTTGCATAATATTGCTGTTGGCATAAACAGGGTAAACAGGGTCGGTTAAGAGAACAACATTTTCCCCGAAAATGTCAATAATATTGCCGCAATCGGATTTTGCACCGTCATTTATGCGAATTTCGTTTAAGGTAAGCTCAACGCCGTTGTTTTTGTAATAATCAGCCACAGCTTGTTTTAAGAAATCATAACCCGCACCGCTGTCCTCATATCCCTTAAAAGTTTCCTTAACTCCCATTTCGTCACAGCCTTTTTTGAAAGCCTCAACAACAACAGGTGCAAGGGGTAAAGTCACATCGCCGATACCCATACGAATAATTTTTTTGTCAGGATTTTTTTCTTTATAAGCATTAATTTTCTTAGCAATATCAATAAACAAATAGTTTTTCTCTAATTTAAGAAAGTTTTCGTTAATTTTAACCAATTTATTACTCCTGTTTTAATAAAAATTTTAAAGAAATAGAATTGAAAATGACTTAACAATTTACCGTCCAATCATATAAATCCGGATGCTGTTCCTTATCAATAAAAACATTTCCGTTTTTATCAGTAGGTAAATAGATTTTAGGGGAATTTTTTAATCCGGCAAGGATTAAAAGTTCGTCTAATTCTTTTTTTAAATCAATATTTTCTACCATTTGAAAATTTCCTCTAATTCAAGGTTTGTTTCAAAAACAAACTCAGCCGGACCGTTTTTAATTACATTATCTTCCGAAGTGTAAGTGATTTTAAGCACTCCGCCACGCAATATTATAGAAATTTCTTCATCTTTTTTGCATTTATTATTGAGAACACTGGCAACAACAGCGGCACAAGCTCCTGTTCCGCAAGCGAAAGTTTCCCCCGAACCACGCTCCCAAACACGCATTTTTAAGGTTTTTTCGTCAATGATTTGTATAAATTCGGTATTAACTCTGCTTGGGAAAAATTTATGATTTTCAAAAGCGGGACCGATTTTTTCAAGAGGAATACAGTCAATATCATCAAAAAAGACAACACAATGAGGATTTCCCATTGAAACAGCCGTTGCATAGTAAATCTCACCCAAAACTTCAATGGGTTGGTTTATAAATTTCTCTAAACAACAGCTGATAGGTATTTCTTTAGGTTCTAAAATGGGTTTTCCCATATCAACCTTTACAGATTTAACCTTGCCGTTTTCAATATTCAGCCAAAGCGTTCTCACCCCCGAATTAGTTTCAAGGGTTATTTTGGATTTTTCTGTAAGACCTTTTTCATATACATATTTACCCACACAACGTGTTGCATTACCGCACATCATTGCTTCCGAACCGTCGGCATTAAAAATACGCATACGAAAATCTGCAATATCAGACGGCAAAATCATAACTAAACCGTCAGAGCCTAAGCCTAAATGTCTATCGCTTACTTTTTTCGATAGTTCGCCGGGATTTTCTACATTCTCCGTAATATAGATATAGTCATTTCCCGCACCTTGCATTTTTACAAATAACATTAAATCACTCCATACTATAAGATTATATATTTTTTTGTAACCTTTGTCAATAGAAAAATATATTTTAGTAAAAAAAATATATAAAAAAGGTGCCCTCATATAACTCAAAAAAAGGTGCACCCCCGAAAGGATGCACCCCTGTAAAATCGTAAGCATATTAAAGTAATCGCAAGATTACAAGAATTTCTTAAACTTTCTTAAGTTAAAATTAGTCTCTACGACCTCTTTTTTTAAGAACGATAGCTGTAGAACCTGTAGCTAAGAGAGCAGCAAGAGCAACGCCAACACCAGCAGTACCGGTTGTGGGGTTCTCGTCTGTGCCAGCTGTGCCATCGCCGGGGTCAGCAGTAGGTTCGCCGTCTGTACCTTCAGCAGGAGTTCCGTCGCCTTCAGCGGGAGCACCGTCTGTACCTTCAGCAGGTGTACCATCTGTACCTTCAGCAGGAGCACCGTCTGTACCTTCAGCAGGAGCACCACCGATTACATCGTCTTCTGTACCCCACAATTTATCAGCACCAGCGTCAGTAACGTCATCTTCTGTACCGAGGATACCATCAGCACCAGCTTTGATTGCATCGATTTCAGCATCTGTTAAGGTTTTTTCGTCAGTTTTTTGAGTATCTGTATCTGCTGTAGAACCGTCGTTTTTGTCGTCAGTTGTGGAGTTAGTACCTGTCATTTTGAAAACGAGGTCGTCACTGGTTTCAATTACAAGACCGTGACCGTCAGCTGCGGAATAAACAGTTGAACCAACTTTATAACCGGGTTTTTTAACTTGTTGACCTGAGAAAGAACCGTCAGCGTTTTGAACGATACCTTCTTCTGACCAGTAGTAGGTGTAAAGTGAACCTTTATAAACTACGAATGTGGGGTGGTCGGTAGGAACATAAACTGTCATACCCTTGGGAGCGTAGGTGAAAGGATTAGCATAATCATAGTCAGCATCAGCAACGCCGTCATCGTTAATATCTAAGCCGCCGCCTGCAGAAAGAGCTAATTGATATATAGCGAGCTCATCTGTGCTGTCGTTTTTGCTGTCGGGAACAAAGTTATCAACAGCAATGTTTTTGTAGCTCTTAGTACCGTCAGATTCGATTTTGATATCTTCGTCTTTAACGCTTGTGATAGCACCGGGGTCACCGATTGCAACGATATCTTTTGTCAATGTGAAAGTTTTAGGACCTGCATTAGGATAAGCGAGAAGAGCATAGTCGGTCCATTCTTCATAGTCTTTACCTAATTTGCCGTTGTTATGAACTTCGTAACGAGCAAGAGCAACACCCTTAGCTTTGAAAGAAGCAGAAGAACCGGAAACACCGAAACTTGCAAGGTCTTCAGCAAGGTCAAGAGATTTAATATTGAACTGTGTTACAGGGAGTTCACCGATTGTTGCGGGGATAACGAGTTTTTTAATTGTAGCGTTGGAAATTGACTCCAAAGAAGCGTAAGTGCCACGGTCGGAATAAACTGCATCCAAAACGTTACCGTTAAAGTTGTTTGCTGCAAGAGCAGTCACTATACCACCGGATACAACCATAGAAGCTGCAATCATTCCGGCAAGGAATTTTTTAGATTTCATTTTTAATTACCTCCAAGATAATTAGATATTTATTTATTTTGTATACTAAAATTAAAAGCATACGATTTACAGTCACCATTATATCACATAACTGTCACAAAGCAAGCATTATTATTTTTTGTAACATATTTTCGTGTAAATTTCACAATAATGTTTTTTAAATATAGTCATATTTTGTACAAAAACCATAGGACAGTTATTATTTTTTGACATTTTCCTTAAAACTCGGTAACTTTTTATTACAAATCGAGAATAAAATTGTTGACTGTTTTAATTTTCGTATTGCTGTCACTATTATATCACATTCTCACCTTTTTATTCTAAGGTAAAATTTTCATTGGTGATGGCATATTTAATCTAATAATAAAGTATACTTATAGTTTATAAAGCATTTTTTAAAAAAATCTTGACACATTATACCACGGTGTATTATAATAGTCAAGATAATGTTTAAATTAAATAAAGAACACAAAAAAAGTTAATAAAAAGGAAATAAAAATGCAGAAAGAGACGTTAAAATATATAGCAAATGAAGTCAGAAAAAATATTATTGAAATGACATACAGTGCCAAAAGCGGACATCCCGGCGGTTCACTTTCAATAACAGATGTTGTAACATACCTTTATATATGCAAATTAAAACTTGATAAAAATAATCTCAATAATCCCAACAGAAATAGGTTTGTTTTAAGTAAAGGTCATTGTGTACCCTCTGTTTACGGTATTCTTGCGGAAATGGAATTGCTCCCGAAAAAGGAATTAAAAACTCTTCGTCAAGTCGGTTCTCATTTTCAAGGACACCCCTGTATTGAAATGGATGGCATTGATATGTCAACGGGTTCTTTGGGACAAGGTTTTTCTGTTGCGGCAGGTATGGCATTGTCAGCAAAGCTTGACAAGAAAGATTTTAAGGTGTATACTGTATTAGGTGACGGTGAAACTCAAGAGGGCATTGTTTGGGAAACGGCAATGTTTGCAGGAAATAAAAATCTGAACAATCTTGTTGCGATTATTGATAATAATAATCTGCAAAGTGACGGTAAAGTGTCAGATGTTTGTTCAATATACCCCCTTGACGAAAAATTTTCGGCTTTTAAATGGAATGTTGTTACCTGTAACGGCAATGATTTTGACGAGCTTGAAAATGCTTTTAATACAGTTGAAAGTTTTAACAACGACAAACCCTCTGTTATTATTATGAAAACTGTTAAGGGTAAAGGCGTTTCCTTTATGGAAAATGCTGTTGAATGGCACGGAGCTGCACCAAACAAAGAACAATATGACATTGCGATGTCGGAATTAGAAAAAAACACTCTTGAGCTTGCCGAATATAAAGAACAGGCGATTGAGTTGTTGCATAAGACATATGATTTTGCCAATGTTAATATTACAGAAAAAAAATCCGTTGAATTTAATTTTATTCCCGCTGAAAATGCAAAAGCAACAAGAGACAGTTACGGTGAGGCTTTAAAAGATTTAGCTGAACTTTACCCCGAACTTGTTGTTTTAGATGCGGATTTATCAAAATCCACTAAAACCTGTTTGTTTGCAAAAGCTTATCCCGAGCGTTTTATAAATGCAGGTATTGCAGAGCAAGTAATGATTGGTGTATCGGCAGGACTTGCCACAACAGGTAAAATCCCCGTTGCAAGCAGTTTTGCAATGTTTGCCGCAGGGCGAGCTTATGAAATTATTCGTAATGCTGTGGGCTACCCAAAACTCAATGTTAAAATCTGTGCTACTCACGCAGGTATTTCCGTGGGTGAAGACGGTGCGTCACATCAATGCAACGAAGATATAGCTTTAATGCGTACCATTCCGGGAATGACAATAATCAATCCCTGTGACGATACAGAAACAAAACTTGCTGTAAAAGCAATGTTGGATTACAAAGGTGCTGTTTATATGCGATTGGGACGTTTTGCCGTTCCTCAAGTGAATAAACAGGATTATAAATTTGAAATAGGTAAAGGTGTTACCCTTAAAGACGGCAATGATATTACAATTATTGCAACGGGATTAATGGTTAATGAGGCTTTGAAAGCCGCTGAAGAATTAAAGAACAGCGGTATTAATGCCCGTGTTATAAATATCCATACCATTAAACCCATTGACAAAGAACTTATACAAAAAGCCGCTCTTGAAACAAAAAAACTTGTTACCGTTGAAGAACACAGTATTATAGGCGGTTTGGGTGCGGCAGTTTCGGAGGCTATTGCCGAAAATCCCGTTCCTCTTAAACGTATAGGTGTAAATGATGTTTTCGGTTACAGCGGACCTGCCGCAGAACTTCTTAAAGCTTTCGGACTTTGTTCCGAGAATATAGTTAATGTTGTTTCAGAATTTTTAAAATAAATACAAGAGAAAATATGGACTTAAAAAAACTTTTTAAACGCAAACGTAAACGCCGTAAAAGCGGCAGTATTGCTATACCTTTTATGGTTACTTTTCTTATATCGTTAGTGGGTATAGGCGGATTTACCGTCTATATGCTTGATTATGTTCGCAATAATACCCTTGATACAGGTGAATATGATACCCCCACTGCTGAAGCTTTTGTTCCCGATTCAGACGATAATATGACTATGTTGCTTATAATCGACCCTCGAACTGCCGCAACAGAACCCTATAACTTCATTGTTTTCAGATTTCTTCCTAAAGACGAAAAAGTTTACATTATGCCTATCCCGGAAAATACCTTGTCAAATGTCAGCAATCAACGGGATACATTAAGCTCTTTCTATCTGAACGCAGGAGTTGTTACCGCAGAACAGGCGGTTGAAAATGCTTTGGGATTTAAAATAGACCGCTATCTCCATTGTAATGCCGCAAGTTTTGAGAAAATAACGGAGCTTTTCGGTAATGTTAACTTCCTTGTTCCTCAAGAGTTTGAATCTTCTATCGGCAGAGGGGAATATTTGTTTTCGGGAAAAGATATAAGCGACATTATGTTTTTCTCATATTACCCCGGCGGTGAAAAAGAACGCATAATAAAAGCGGGTACTATTTTAACAGGATTATTTAACCAATCTTCAAAAGCAAAGGTATCGGAGAATTTTGAAGATAAATATGTTAATCTTAAAGAAGATGTGGATACGGATATCGACAGTACCTATTTTTACGGTCAGGTTATTGCCGTAAAATATCTCCTTGAACACGCCTCTTCTCCCGCAGAATTTGTTAACCCCGACGGGACATATGCTATGGAAAGTCAGTTTATATTCAATCCCGATTTTCTGACTAAACTGAAAGATAAGTTTAAATTAAATGAATAAGGACGGTTATCTTGAATAAAATTATCGCAATTGTCAATCAAAAAGGCGGAGTGGGAAAATCCACTACCTGTGTTAATTTAGGTGCATATCTCGGACTTAAAGATAAAAAAGTGCTTTGTGTTGATATTGACTCACAAGGTAACACTACAAGCGGTTTCGGTATTAAGAAAAAAAGCATTAAAGCAACTTCCTATGAGGTTTTAATCGGAGAAGTCGGCATTAAAGAGGCAGTAATACCCACACAATATAAAAATGTTGATATTTTACCCTCAACTTCTGCAATGGCGGGTGCTGAAATTGATTTAACAAAAATCGACAATCGTATGAACCGATTGAAAATGCAGTTGCTTAATATCCGAGAAAATTATGAATTTATATTTATCGACTGCCCGCCCTCACTCTCACTTGTAACAATAAACGCTCTTGTTGCCGCAGATACTATCCTGATACCAATGCTCTGTGAATTTTATTCTTTAGAGGGACTTTCGCAACTGATAGAAACTGTTAAACTTATTCGTGCAAAATATAATCACAATTTAGATATTGAGGGTATTTTGTTCACTATGTTTGACCCTCGTCTTAATGTTACCAATCAAGTGGTTAAAGAAGTTGAGGAACATTTTAAAAATAAAGTTTTTAAAACGAGAATTCCTCGTAATATCCGACTTTCCGAAGCCCCCAGTTACGGTAAACCCTGTATTTACTATGACAGATACAGTAAAGGGTCTTTAGCGTATGAGAGTTTGGGGCTTGAAGTTTTGGGAGATAAAAATATTTTTAAAGATTTAGCATTAAATGCTATTGGTGTTAAAAAATAAATTGTATTTGTAATAAGAGGTAATATATGGCTCGTGGTGGATTAGGTTCGGGACTTTCGGCATTATTTGAAGATAACTCGAACGATATTGAAGTAAAAAAAACATTGCGTATTTCTGAAATAGAAAGAAATCGTCAGCAACCTCGTAAAACTTTTGACGAAGAGGCTATTGACGCTTTATCAAAATCTATTGAAGAACACGGTATATTGCAACCTCTTGTTGTTCGCCCCTATAACAACAGCTATCAACTTGTTGCCGGTGAACGCCGTTATCGTGCCGCAAAAAAAGCAGGTCTTGACGAAGTCCCCGTTATTATCAGAGAACTATCTGACAATGAGACAATGCAGATAGCCTTAATCGAAAATATTCAACGTGAAAATCTCAATCCCATTGAGGAAGCCGGAGGATATAAAACCTTAGCTGACAGTTTCGGTATGACACAAGAGGAAATTGCAAAAGCTGTGGGGAAATCACGCTCTGTTGTTGCAAATCTTATGCGTTTGCTCTCCCTCCCCAATGATGTGCGTATGCGAATTGAGGATGGTTCACTTTCTATCGGTCACGCTAAAGTACTCCTCTCTCTTGAGGACGAAACAATGCAAAGCGAATTGGCAATGCGTTGCTGTGACGATAAAATGACGGTTCGTGAGCTTGAAAGAATAGTTTCGGGGATTGGTAAAATTGAAAAAAATCCCGACGAAAAACCTAATCAGGTTACTCAAAAAGACAAACAAATTTTTTACAGAGAAGTTGAATATAACCTCAAAGAAGTGTTGGGGCGTAAAGTCAGCGTTGATTTTTCCCATAATAAAGGTAAACTGACACTTGAATTCTATGACGAAGAAGATTTAAATTATCTATCTATGTTATTAGAGAAATATAACAGAGAAGATAAAGAAGATAAATAAAAAAAGTCTTTGAAAGGAAAGCCCTATGCTTGATATTAAACTGATAAGAGATAATCCCGATTTAGTGAAAGAAAAACTTGCAACCCGCAACGGCGATTTTTCTCATTACATCGACGAAATTTCCGAGATTGACAAAGAACGCAGAATACTTTCAACAGAAACAGATAAGCTGAAAGCAGAGCAAAACAATGCTTCAAAGAAAATCCCCGCTATGAAAAAAGCTAGGGAGGATACCACAGCATTAATGGCACAAATGAAAGAATTTTCCGAAAGTGTTAAAATTAATGAC
>JAISIJ010000271.1 GCA_031262245.1 Oscillospiraceae bacterium
TTCAGAGTTATACACCTCTCAAAGTTCCGTAGCTGTTGTTATAGTTGGCAATTTAGCTGACGTTACTTTTACTTGTGTGTTTTCATTATAATGTTAAAATAAAAATTTGTCAAGAAAAATAAAAAAGTCGTTCCGTAAGGAACGACACATTAATTACTAATTGCTCATTACTAATTGTTAATTGTTACATAGTTTTGGGGTTCATCCCAAAACTATGTAACTTTTGTAGACGTATCCGTTTTGCCAGTTGTAGGATACTGTATACCAATCGCCCACACTGCCGTAAACCCTTACTTCTGCTCCGTCGGGGATACTTGTTAAGATTGCACTGTCTGTTGAGGGTTTTGCTCTTAAGTTAAGTCCGCTGCCGTCGGTATTTACCCAACCCCTTCTTACAGCTTCGGGGTTGACAAAGGGTATACCGAAATAGTCGTCAAGACTTTCAACAATATTTTTTGCAATGCTGTTTAAATTGTTTTTCAACCAAGTTGCATCTTCAACATTATCGTGATAACCTATTTCCAACAGCACCGCCGGGGCTTTGGTTTCCGTTAACTCCCCTAAATTAGTGCTTGATATTGCTCTGACCCTATCGGGCAACGGATAAATCTTTTTGAAATTATTTGCCATAATTTCTGCAATTTGTTTTCCTTTTGTGTCATTGGGAGCATAATAAACATCAAGCCCTCTGACTTTCCCTGAATTTGCCTCACCCGCCGCATTACTATGTAAAGCAATATGTGCATCATAATAACTCGCATTGCTGTCATCAATAGCACCTCTCACATTTCTTGCCGGGTCATTTCTCGTATATGAAATTCCGCTTGCTCTCAAATACGGCTCAATTCTATCAGCCAGCAAATTCATATACTCCTCTTCCGTCCCTCCGTTAACATATCCATTCCATTCCTGCGTTGACGGACTCAAAAATATCCTCATTTTTAGTATCTTTCCTTTCCTGTAAATTACACCTCTCGAAGTTCCGTAGTTGTTTTTGTTGTTGGCAACTTAGCTGACGTTACCTTTGTCGGTGTTTTGTTAGTTTTCTTTTTTTACTAATTATTGTGGTAGTTGGCACTTCAGCTGACGTTACCCTTGTCGGTGTTTTGTTTTTGGTTATTAATAGCCTTTATTACATTATATTTTCTTTTTCTTATATTGTTACAGGAACATTCGACTTATTTCTACATATAATGAGATAATGACTTACGGCGAAATGAATTGCTGTATCGCCAAAAGAGGTTAAGGAGAATAAAAGATGAACGGATATAACAATTTTCAGGGAACTGAAACGACAATTGTAATGTCATCTCAAACCTATGCTTTCAAAGCGGATAACTTCTTTCATTATAACGGTATTAACAGCAGAGTGCAGAGAATAACAGAAAACGGATATAAATGCCGTTTCGGTGTTGTTGTAAGTTTAAATAAACAAGCCGCTTTGAAATATCTTGCCTCTGCAAACATACCCTATGAAGCTGTGTTATAATGTTTCTGAAAGTAAAGGAGCAGTTTCCGAATAAAAAGAGTTCTTTTTCGGGGCTCTTTTTGTTGTTTTGTTGTTATTTTTGTTAGAAAATGAATATTATTTGTTGAAAAAGCACAATATATAATCAACTGTTTGTTTATGATAAATAAAAATAAAAATTGCGTTAAAAAATGCTTGTAATTTAGTTTAGAAAGTGTTACAATATGGTACAAGTTATATTGGCAAAAATATATCTTAAGTTTTGGTTATAATAAAATGGCAATGATGTTGTTGAAAAATAAAATTTAAGATGTGTTTTCCCATAAAACTTGCAACAAATTGTCGGAGGATTATATTTTGGCAACTAAGGAAATTGTAAAAAAAGAAACAGAACACGATGTACCTCTATATCTTTTCCACCAAGGTAAAAATTTTGAGGCTTATAAATATTTCGGCAGTCACCTTATCAATGCACAAAAAGGGGAGTATGTTTTCAGAGTTTGGGCACCCAAAGCAATTTCTGTATCTGTTGTTGGGGATTTTAATAAATGGGATAAAAAATCTCACCCTATGATAAAAATCGCCGACGGTATTTGGGAAGCAAAAATCGACGGTTTAAAACAGTTTGACACTTACAAATACAGTATTGAAAATGCTAAGAAAAAAACAGTACTTAAATCCGACCCCTATGGCACTCATTATGAACTTCGTCCCAATACTGCAAATAAACTCTATACAAGCGAATATGTATGGGGGGACAAAGCATATTATGATAAGAAGATGCAAAACCAAAGGGATAATGTAACAATTTACAAATCTCCTGTGAATATTTATGAGGTGCACCTCAATTCTTGGAGAAAATACAAAGACGGTTCGGTGTTTGATTATGTTAAATTTGCCGAAGAAATGTCGGCATATATGAAAGAATTGTCTTATACTCATATTGAGCTTATGCCCCTTATGGAATATCCCTTTGACGGTTCGTGGGGGTATCAGGTTGCAGGGTATTTTGCACCGACTTCACGTTTCGGAACGCCTGATGATTTCAGGAAAATGATTGATATTTTCCATAGTGCGGGGATTGGTGTTATTCTCGACTGGGTTCCCGCTCACTTCACAAAAGACGAACACGGTCTTTATGAATTTGACGGCACTCCCTGTTATGAATATGCCGATAAACTGAAACAGGAGCATTTAGGTTGGGGGACAAGAATTTTTGATTACGGCAAAAGCGAAGTTATGTCTTTCCTTATTTCTAACGCTTGTTATTGGATTGAAGAATTTCACGTTGACGGTTTAAGGGTTGACGCTGTTGCATCTATGCTTTACCTTGATTATGACCGTCGTGACGGCGAATGGCGTCCCAACAAAAACGGCGGCAATGAGAATTTAGAGGCTGTTGAGTTTTTTAAAGAACTTAATAAGGCTGTTTTCGGGCGTAACGGCAACAGAGATATTCTAATGATTGCGGAAGAATCCACGGCTTGGCCTTTTGTTACAAAACCCACGGATATGGGAGGTTTGGGATTTAACTTTAAATGGAATATGGGTTGGATGAATGATATGCTTTCATATATGTCACTCGACCCTATTTACAGAGCTTTTAATCACGATAAAATCACATTTTCGTTCTTTTATTGTTTCTCCGAAAACTATATCCTTCCTATTTCTCACGACGAGGTTGTTCACGGGAAATGTTCAATGGTTGAAAAAATGAGCAGTCCTTATATTGAAGGGAAATTTGAAGCTTACAGAGCATTTTTGGCATATATGGCAGCTCACCCGGGTAAAAAATTACTCTTTATGGGGCAGGAATTCGGGCAGTATAAAGAATGGAATTATGAAGAAGAGTTAGAATGGGCTTTGCTTACAAAAAAAGAGAATAAGCAAATGTTTGAATTTTCAAAGGCATTGAATAAATTCTATCTCAATCACCCTGCACTTTGGCAGAATGACTATGATTGGCAAGGTTTTGCTTGGATTGCAAATGACGACTATAAACAAAGTGTTGTTTCTTTCAGACGTATAGGTGACGACCCTAAAGACGAGCTTGTTATAATTTGCAATTTCTCACCTGTTGACCATAATGATTATCGTATCGGTGTGCCTCACGACGGCAGTTATGAATTGGTATTTAACACTGATTCTTCTGAATACGGCGGTAAAGATTTTGCTTTTAAGAAAGTTAAAGTTGAAGAAATTCCTATGCACGGTTTTGATACCTCTGTTTCTTTGAATATTCCGTCTCTTGCGGTTTTGTATTATAAAAATATTCCGGCAAAGAAACGCAAACCCAGACTTACCGCAGAACAGAAAGTTATGGAAGCAATTAAACAACAGCACGAGCCAATTTCCCGAGTTAAGGTAAAGAAATCCGGTGTGACTGAAAAATCGGAAAAGAAAAATAATGATAAATAAAAAATGCGGCTTTAAGGCTATAAAAAATGATATAAAAAACTCTTGAAACAGGAGAATAAAATATATGGCTTATGTAAAAAAAGAATGTATTGCAATGTTACTTGCCGGCGGACAAGGTTCACGTCTTTATGCTCTGACAAAAGATATGGCTAAACCTGCCGTACCTTACGGAGGGAAATACAGGATTATCGACTTCGCCCTAAGTAACTGTACAAACTCCGGTATTGATACTGTCGGTGTGCTGACTCAATATCAGCCGCTGGTACTTAATGACTATATCGGTAACGGACAACCTTGGGATTTAGACAAAATCCACGGTGGTGCTCACGTCCTTTCACCTTATCAAACAGCGAGCGGGCAAGCTTGGTTTGAAGATACTGCCAATGCTATTTATCGCAATATTCGTTTTATTGAACGATATGACCCTGAATATGTTGCGATTTTGGGCGGCGACCATATCTATAAAATGGATTATTCCGTTATGCTTGAATTCCATAAGAAAAATAATGCAGATTGTACCATTGCGGTTTATGATGTTTCTTTAGACGAAGCATCACGTTTCGGTATTATGACTTGTGATAAAGATATGAGAGTTACTGAGTTTGCGGAAAAACCTGCAAAACCCAATTCAACCCTTGAATCTATGGGAATTTATATATTCACTTGGCAAAAACTGCGTAAATATCTTATTGAAAATGAAAACAGCGGCTCTAAAACAAAGGATTTCGGCAAGGATATTATCCCCAGTATGTTGAAAGCCAATGAGAGAATGTTTGCTTATTCTTTTGAGGGATATTGGAAAGATGTCGGCACACTTGACAGTCTTTGGGAGGCAAATATGGACTTAATGAACCCTGCTGTTCCCATTGATTTATATGATGCAAACTGGAAAATTTATTCACGAACAAAGAATTATCCTCCTCAATATATATCAGAATCTGCAGTTGTTGAAAATTCTTTGATTGCCGAAGGGTCTAATATTTCCGGAAATGTTGATTTTTCTGTGATATATTCAGGTGTTACCATTGAAGAGGGTGCAACTGTTGCTTACAGCGTTGTTATGCCGAATACTGTTATTAAAGCCGGAGCAAAAGTTGAATTTGCTATAATCGGTGAGGATAATGTTATTGAAGGACACGTCGGTGATGACCCTCAAAATTATCCTGTTCGTGACGAATGGGGCATTGCAACAACAGGTCACGGTGTTACAGTAACAAAAGAGCAGTTTATTAAACCTAAAGAAGTTTTTTCAAAAGAGTCTTAATAAAAAATAATTTTAAAATCAGAGGTAATATATGGTTAACATTTTAGGTTTGATATTTGCCAATATGCACGATGCGACCGTTGCCGAGCTGACTAAGGAACGTGCGTTGGGTTCGGTGCTTTTCGGCGGCAGATATCGTATGATAGATTTTCCGCTTTCTAATCTGGTGAATTCAGGTGTGTATGAAGTGGGAATATTAACAAAATCCAATTATCAATCTCTCCTTGACCACGTCAGCAGTGGACGTGAGTGGGATTTAAGCCGTAAAAAAGGTGGATTACACCTTTTACCGCCTTTTGCAAATGTAGGCAGCGGTATGTACAGAGGGCGTATGGAGGCTTTAGCGGGGGTTAAATCTTTTGTGGAACATTCTCCGGCAGAATATGTAATACTCACAGATTGCGATGTTATTACAACTTTTAACTATTCAGCTGCCGTTAAACACCATATTGAAACAGGTGCAGATATTACCTGTATATATGCAAAGTCAGATTATGACTGCGAAATAAACAAAAATGTATCAGTTTTAACACTTGACGAAACAACTGAAATTATAGATATTACTACTGACCCGCAAATTAAAGGAAAAATAAACCTTTCTTTGGATATGTTTATTCTTTCAAAAGAATTTCTTATGAAACTAATCGAAGAGAGTATTTCTCGTAATCTTTACAGCTTTATTCGTGATATTTTACAACCGTTTGTAAGGGGAACCCACGCAACAAAATATAAGGTTGTCGGATATGAACATACAGGGTATTTCCTTAAAATTGAAAGTATGGACACATATTACAAGGCGAATATGGCATTACTTGACAGCGAAAACAGAGAGATGTTATTTAAATCCAAAACACCTATCTATACAAAATCTTCCGACTACGGTCCTGTTA
>JAISIJ010000275.1 GCA_031262245.1 Oscillospiraceae bacterium
TCGCCATAATCCAGACGCAGAATTTTTGTTCTAATAAATGGACTATATCCCATAGGAACACAATCCATTTACAATATCATAAACGGAGGGAAAATCAAAAATAATTTCCGCCGTCATAATCCAACAAATTCGTTTTAATTATTATAACATTTAAACGATTATAATAATTATTGAGGAGTAGCCATCCATTTATAATCAAACCATTGCCGTTGTGACAGCCATTCATTAGAAGCTTTAATGGCGTGTTCCTTGAAATTTTTAATGTCAAGGTCAATTGGATAAATTCGTCCACCTGTATGAAGTTCTGAAAACACATACATGCCGTGCCAACCATTATGTTCGTGTTCAGTCGTGCCACCGTTTACCATATGAGAGAATTTAGGTAACTTCAAAAAATCACCGTCAAGCACAATACAAGTACTCCAAAAGAATGATTTCATTGCTCCCATAGATGGTTCACGGTCACGAGTAACTCTGTCACGTATACTTGTTTTACTTTGTATACATCCAAAGCAATATTTTTTATTTTCTTTATTAACAATAGCGAAAAGGTCAAATATGCTCGCTTTTATTTGCTCTTTAAGCCAACTAATGTCCCTTGGTTCATTATCCAATTCTTCAGCTTTAATGAGCGTATTCAAATCTCTTTGTAAAATAATTTCAATACCAGATTCCTGCAAAGCTGCCGTACCTAAAATTTTACACATTTCTTCAAAAGCGTGTCCACTTGATTTTTTCCAACTTTGGTCTGCAGCGATAACTTTGTTGATTATGTCTGCATTATCAATTCCACTTTTTCGATGAATATGAGTTTCATAAACAGCCTTCCATATTAAAGCGACTTCAACGTTGTTATATGTGCTAATTCCTTTTATTGTTGCTGTTTTAATAGCTTCTTTTTGTGCGGCAGTTTCAACGGTATTTTCTTTTGCAGCACTTAATGTGCCAGAGTGTGAAACCTTTAGAAATTCAGTAGTTAGTCGTTCTTTTTCACTTTCATAAGTATCTTCGTAAATTTTTGAACAGTATTCTTTAACTGTTAATGTCATAAGTATTTTCCTCCAGTATTTCAATTATCCTTTTACCCCAAGCATAAGCCAAAAGAGGCGGCACTGCATCACCTATTTGTTCATATTTATCTTGCACAACCTTATCAATATGAGGTACAATATATGGACCACCACAAAAATCATATGAATCCGGAAAAGACTGTAACCGAGCACATTCTCTAACTGTCAAAGCCCTATCATAGACGGGGTGGACAAATTCGTCTAAACAATGACTTGTAACAGTTGGTGCGGATTCGTTCAGTTTTAAGCGATAATTTCTTTTTATAAACATTTTTTTTGGTAAAACTCGCCTTGATTGTAACTCTTCACGTTCTTTGCCCGTATATCTTTCAAATAGATTTTTTAAGCTTTCACCTGGGTTTAAAAGAGAAAATCTTTCTAATGTACAAGTTCTATGTTTCATTGGCATTTGATATGTTAAAACATCACAAATACTATTTCCTCGTTTCCAAAACTTATTATTACGCATACATTCCGCATAATCTGAATTTGTATTTGAATATTGTTTTTTTTCTTTTCCGCTGTTTGGTATGACATTTGGTATTCCTGCAAATGCCTCTAAAACCGTAGTGCCATTTTTATTTGTCGGTTTTGGCTCAGATAATTCCCAATTCGGATATTTACTTGCTAATATAAAAAAACGATTTCGTCTCTGTGGCACACCATATTGCGTAGCATTTAATATAACTTCAATAAAATTACCATATCCAGCTTCAGCCAATTCATCTTTTAATACCTTAATAATCAGTTCCTGCGAGTGTTTTGAAACCTTTTTGGTAGTTATAGCAGGAACATTCTCAAATAATATCATCTTGGCATTAGCTATTTTGGCAATTCTTATTCCCTCACGAAAAAGAAACTGCCTGTCGTCATAAAAAGAGCGTGAAGTATTTCCGGCGGTTGAAAAAGTTTCACAAGGCATACCGGATGAAACAAGGTCTATACCGTTAACGGGAATAAAGGGCAATAGTTGTTCTGATGTTACTTTTCTTATATCTGAATGAATAACGTGTACTTCTGGGTGATTAGCAGAATATGTGTCAACACAACTTTTAATGTATTCAATCGCAACACAAGTTTTAAGTCCTGCGGCACGAAATCCTGTGCATATTCCGCCCGGTCCGGAAAAGCAGTCGATATGTGTAAAAGCCATATATAACCTCCGAGGGTAAAAATTAAATCATTTTTGTTAATGATTAATTTATAAAATTTGTTATAATAGAGTTTCATAACATTCCTCATTTATTTAGTTTATTATATCACTAATTGATACTTTTGTCAAGTAAAAATTTATGATGATAAATTTAATCTCATATATCATTTTTTCAAATTGCAATTATGCCTTGAAAATCAGTTTATCTACAAAATATTTCTATAAACAAAGGAGAAACTCAAAAATGTTAAATAGAATTTCAGCATTAGGCATAGTATTAGTGCTTTTGTTTCTTGCCGGGTGTCAGAAAGCAGAGATGAAAAATATAAATTCGCCTGATACCACTATGCCTGTAAGCTATCATACCTTGCCTGTTCCCGAAGATGGTTGGAACGGAGAAGAAGCAATTAAGACATTTTATCTGTTCGAACATCAATTTTCGGAAAACTTCACCATCGAAAGTTTGGGCAAAGATTTTGAAATTGACAGAGAAACAACCGATTTTGATAAAGGAAAAACGAGTGTTGTAAACTTAACATATAAAAACAATTACATTAAATATTTAGGAATAATATTAAAAAATGCACAATCGTTTGAAGAACTCGGCACAACGTCCTTAGGAAGTGTAGTTGTATGGTGTGAAGAAGATTTGAAAAGTGCTCGAAATGAAGTTTTTTTCAATGGTATATCCTTGGGAGATACTATGGATAAAGTGAAAACAGCTTTCGGTAATCCCGAACAAGAAGATTCCTCCACTATGCTTTATTATGATAAAGACAGCCCCGAACACGGATGTTTAAGTTTTTGGTTCAATGATACAGGCGAACTTTATACTTTCAATATAATAGTAAATTGATTACTTTTAACATCATTGGCA
>JAISIJ010000330.1 GCA_031262245.1 Oscillospiraceae bacterium
GCAGAAAATTGATTTTAATGTTGCGGAAATATCGGAAGAAATTTATAGTTACACAAGCGGTTATCCCTATCTTGTTTCGAGAATTTGCAAGCATATTGACGAAAAATTAAATAAAGAATGGTCTGTTTTAGGCATTGAAAAGGCGGTTAAGATTTTAGTTACTGAGAAAAATACACTTTTTGATGACTTGTTTAAGAATTTAGAGAACGACAAAAGTCTTTTTGATTTAGTTTATGCGATTCTTATTCTCGGCGAAGAACGAAAATATTCTATTGATGTTTCTACTACAAATTTCGGCTTAACTTACGGAATTATAAGAAATGAAAATAATAAAATTAAGATTTCCAATAAAATTTTTGAGATAAGAATTTGCGAATTTTTTATTTCAAAAGACGAGAGTGTTACAAAAAAATCTAATGTTTTAAAATACGATATTGTTAAAAATAATCATTTCGATATGAAACTTTGCTTAGAAAAATTTGCGGAATATTACGAGGAAATTTACTCTGAAAAAGAATTGCCTTTCTTAGAAAAACACGGCAGATTGTTGTTTTTATCGTATCTAAGACCGCTTATAAACAGCGAGGGATTTTTCCATATTGAAAGTCAATTTACGGATTTACGCCGTATGGATTTGGTGATTGATTTCAATAATCAGCAGTTTGTGATTGAGTTGAAAATATGGGACGGCGAGATTAAACACCGAGAGGCATACAAGCAATTGTCGAATTATCTCGAAAAGAAAAATCTCAAAACAGGGTATCTGTTGACTTTTAATTTTAATAAGAATAAAGAAAAAGTTAAAAAAATCAGCACCGAAAATTACGGTGATTACGAAATTTTTGATGTGATTGTGTGATTATTTCTTTCTCTGACCGCCCCTTTTTCGAGTGCAAAATTATTGCGTTTTCACGAAGAAAACTAAGCCTTTTTGGCTTAGGCAAGTACCGCCTATACCCTCCAAAATGGAGGGTAAGGCACTTGTCAGAGGAAACCTCTGAAACTCCGATTTTTTATTTTAAAATAAAAACGCAAAGTAAAAATCGTTGCATTCAAAATAAAAAGCTAACAGCAAAAAGAAAAGCTCACCTTTCGGTGAGCTTGCACAAAGCAGTTTAACGTCAAGCAACGTTACTTGCTCTGTTCAGGTAATTGACAAGAACATCGTAATTGTCACCATTACGAAAGGATGATTTTTATTTTCATATAAAAAAGCAACAAATGCTGTGCAGGACGGCATTTATTGCTTTTGTTTTAATTGTACTTCAATTGTAAACCTAAAAATAAAACAATTCAAATCAAGAAGATAAAAAAATTAACACTCAGTAATATTCACATTAGTGATATCTATTAATACTTTTTTCTTTCTGAGAAACTCTGCCTGTTTATTCGTCATTATAGTGCCATTAAACATTTGAGAATTCATATTCTTAAACTTACAATCAGGTCTTAAACACAAAAATCTTATATCAGAATGTGAAAAATCAGTATTATTAAACATACAATTTTCGGCACCTGAATCATTAAAAACAATATTTTTCATATCACAATTTATAAATTTACTCGAATGACAACTTATGCACAAACCTTTCTCAGATTGATTTGATGAGAAACTAATATCAATTAATATTACATTTTTATATTGTACAGCCCACAATGATGCATTGGAAAAATCTGTATTGTTGAATGTTGTATTTTTGAACATAACTCCCTGTAAATTAGCACATTCAAAATTAGTGCTGTCATCAAATTCTGTACTAATAAACGCCGCATTACTTAAGTTAGTATCTGAAAAATCACAACCGACTAAATTCACTTTATCAAATTCACTACCGCTTAGGCTTGAACCGTGAAATTTGGTGTGCGAAAAATTCCCATCAGCATATGTTGTATTATCCATTATACAAGAAGAAAAGTCACAATCAATAAAATCTGCTCCTGTAAAGTTGCAATTATTAAAATCCACTCCACGCAAATTAAGATATTTTGCCCTTTGATAGGCAAGGTTGATAGGATATTTACGCATTTGATAAAGGGTTAGGTATGTTGCTATTTCAATTGAATCCTCCGATTGATATACAATAAAATCTTTTTCGGGTATTAAGGTTTTCATAATACGCCAATAACTATAAAAAAGTCGTACGGATTTTTCTATTGTATTTATATTACGTGTGGCAGAATAAATCATCCCGTCGTGCAGTATCCGAGTAAAATTGTGCATAAATGCATTTGAAATCTTTTTTAACTGCGAAAGTTTTAATCTTTCATATAGAAAATCTACAATTTCCGGAGATACTTCATTATAAGTAAAAAGAGAATCAAAAGTCAACCAAAACATATCATTATCATCTACATTTACACAAAAGTCATCGTAAATTTTCCAAGCAACGACATAATCTCTCAACGTTCTGTGAATAAACTCAACAGAACGTTTTTCAGGAATTCCATCTTTGAAATAGAAAGAGATACCATAAAGAGAACTTATTTTCTGTATTTCTTTATCGCTCAGTTCATCAGAAATAATAAATTTTTTTATAACCTCACTAACTTCATTACTATTTAGTACATATTTATCTTTTGAAAACATATCGAGTGCTAAAAGTTTTACCAATTCTTCGTAATTAAATTTATCTACAACAATATGTTCAGTATCATCATAATGTCGTTTCTTTAATTGTTCAATCATTTGATCATAAATATAACTTAGACTCATTTCATCTGATAAATTTAATGACAAAGACATTATGATATAAAGGGATAGGGGCATACCGAGAAAATCATTCTCATCTGTATCATTTTTACTGTATGATGAATAATTGAGAATACTTTTTGCAATTTCTTTATTTGCATTTTTGTGTATTATAAAATATTTCGTAATCCATTCGTTTCGCCCTTCAAGCGATAAAGGACATAATTCAACAAAAATAGAATGTGCATATTCTGATTGAGGTAGTTGAATATAGTTTAGCCTTGATGTAAGAATAATTTTAAAAGTCTTATTACATTTTCGAAGTAGATTTTTACAGAAAACATCTATACTATTCTCCATGCAGGCTATCCCACACAATTCATCTAATCCATCAAGTAACATAATAGAGTTCTCTATATCTAATATATCTAAACCAGCATATTTTAATATGCTGTCTAATGGGTTTTCAATATTAATATTCCAATCAGCGAGATCACGAAGTCTATAACAAAATACTTTCCTGTCTTTAAAAATCAATTGTTCGGTATAATCCGATGCTAATCTTTGCATTATACTACTTTTACCTATCCCGGGCTGCCCGAGAATAATCATAGAATATACATTATTTAATGTATAATTGTTTATATAATAACTTTTATTACTTAATGCAAATTTATCAATTTCAGAAATTATATCATTTGACTTTACTGTTGTTATTTTTGAATCAAAAAAAGAGAGAATTTTGAATAAAGCAGGTGGAACAACGTATAAATCAGATAAATAAGCAACACGCTCATTTTCTACAATATTCTCTAAAAATAAAACTTCACTTTTATAAGCGTCTACAAACATTTTTAAGCTATTCTTTTTCTCAGCAGGTGGCGGAGTAGACTGAATAGACCCATACATAGTATTGATACTAATATTAATTTGCTTAATCTCATTTTGTTCATTCATTGTAGAATCCTATATCAAATTTGTATTTACTATAATATCTAAAATCTCGGCTATATACGAATGTCACCATTCATAGTTTC
>JAISIJ010000032.1 GCA_031262245.1 Oscillospiraceae bacterium
TCAAATCCGCCCTCAGCACGTTTTCTTGCGATACACGGTTCGCTCACACCGTTCTCCCGAATACTCTCAATCAGTTTCTGTAACTCGTCATTGTCCTCAACGTTGAATGGGTGAAATTCGGGCGGGTAGAGTTCGATTGTCGGAATTTGGACAACATTTTCCATTTGTGTTCTCATAAAAAGAAACCTCCTTTGTGGTCGGAAGTTTCTAATTACTGTAAATTTGCTCTCGACCACAGTTATAATATTTTTTGAACCAACCCCGAAAATCCCTGTCATATCGGGCTTTTCAGTGGTTGTAAATATTATAACACAGTCCGCACCGCTCGGACCTGTAGGACCGGTTGCACCATTAGCACCTGCCGGACCTGTAGGACCGGTTGCACCATTAGCACCTGCTGGACCTGTAGGACCAGTCGCACCATTAGCACCTGCTGGACCTGTAGGACCTGTTGCACCGTTAGCACCTGCCGGACCTGTTGCTCCTGTAGCCCCTGTTGCACCTGCACCTGTAGCACCCGTTGCACCTGTCGGACCTACAGGACCGCCTGAAGGACCTTGCGGACCTTGAGGCCCTGTCGCACCTGTTGCACCTTTAGGACCTTGATATCCTTGAGGACCTTGTGCACCTTGCAGACCTTGTGTGCCTTGAGGACCTCTGTCACCTTTAGGACCTGCAACACCTTGAGGGCCGGGTGAACCTTGAGGTCCTGCTGCACCTTGTGCACCTGTTGAACCTCGCGGACCCATTGGACCTATTGGACCCATTGGACCTTGTGCACCTGTATCGCCTTTTTCCCCTTGCGGACCTCTCATTCCCACAGGACCCATAGGTCCCATTAGACCGGGACACCCGGGCATTCCGGGAGGACCGGGAATTACATAATTACCGCAATTCTTTGAACCATTGTTATTACAATTGCACATTTTCATTCTCCTTAATTTTTAATATGTTTGAAAAAGCTTTCTCTATATCATTATATGTTATACTTTGTCGATTGTTACATTTTTAGTATCTTTTCGTTTTAGAGTTTTGCACCTCTCGAAGTTCCGTATCGGTTTTCATAGTTGGCAATTTAGCTGACATCGTCACGACCGTTTTTTAGTATCTTTTTATTTTAGAAAAATACACCTCTCGAAGTATCCTACCACTTGTGGTAGTTGGCGTTCTTCAGGCTTTGGTTTGACTTATTCTCTTTTCTATTAGTTCCTGTAGTTCGCACCTCTCAAAGTTCTGTATTAGTTTTCATAGTGGCAATTTAGATGACATTATTTTCATTTTTCTATTAGTTTCTGTAGTTCGCACCTCTCAAAGTTCCGTAGATGTTTTCACAGTTGGCTGTTTATCTGACATTATTTTAATTTTTCTATTAGTTCCTGTGGTCTGCACCTTTCAAAGTTGCGTATTAGTTTTCATTATTGGCGGTTTGATTAACATATCACGACAAGTATATTATTTTTTGATTGTTACTGATTTTTGTGGTTATATACATAATTAACAATAAATCGTTTTCATTTTTGTGGAATATTTTTGTTGTATTAATTGACAACAAAAAAATTACATAGTATAATGGTGTAGTATTCAATAAGAATATGTTGTTTTATTTAAAAGGGTGATTAAAATGAAAAAATACAAAAAAATTATCAGCCTGTGCTTGGCATTTGTTTTATCGGTAGGAAGCGTAGGGAGTGTTTCAGCCGATGTATCCGAATATACAAAAGAGCAGAAAGATTTTATCTATTCCATAGCTGCTGATATTGAGGTAAAAACTTTTGAAAAGTATTCGGAATATTGTTCAAAACAAGGCTTTGATTTTACCGAGGATGAGATTAAACTTTTATATGATAAATACTATGAAGCTCTCGTTGAGGGAAGTGACGGTCATATTTATTTAAAAGAAGGTCTTACCGAAACAGATGATATGTGTGCTTGTGATTGGGCATCTCTGATTCCGATTATCGACCCCGACACTTTAGAAAGTATTTATGATAATCACAAAAAATGGCAAGAAGATTATATTGTAAGCGAAGTGTTGCGTAGTAATGATATAAATTCTTTTGAGGACTATGTCGAATACTGTAAAAATGTCAATTCTACACTTACAAATGAAGAAATAACACTACTTTACAATAAATGTTGTTCTACTTGTTTAGAACTATATTCTTACTGTTTTTATTTCGATGCTGAAGAATATGGAAAAAAATCAATTATGACTTTTGATATTTCGCTACAGCTTATGGAAAATGAACTTATCGACCCCGATACTTTAAAAAGTATTTATGAAACAAGACAAAAAAATTCGCCCTATTACGTTCAGCCGGAAGTTGCTTTTGAAAGAACACGTACCTCTGATTTTGATATCTATTGCAGTATTGTTCCCAATTCTGAAATTTATACAACAGAACAATTAATGCTCCTCTATGAAGATTATAAGCAACGTTGGTGCGAAGCGTTTGACAAATATGCTGATGCAGGTTATACTCCCTCCCTTTTTATTTATTTTGAAAGCGGATATGAATCAACCGAACCAACTGCGGAGGATTATTCTTATTTAGCCGGATTAGAAGATGTTCATGAATATGTTTCAAAAAGTGGTTTAGTAAATCATTTGTTAGATTTTGATACTCTTGAAAATACTTTTACCGCAAAAGATTTTATCTTAAATAATAGTGAAAATGTTATTTCAATTGAAGTTGGAATTGAACAAAATTCAATAAATTTAATCGACGATAGTGAAATCGCTGACTTCAGCATATTAGGCATACAAAAATATTCCGTTCCTGCTGAAATTGCTTTTGAAAGCATTAGTGCTTATCACGATTTTGCGATATATTGCAAACGAGTAACAAATGCAGAAAATTATTCAACCGAGCAATTAGAGACCCTTTACAATGACTATAAAAGTCGTTGGATTGAACAATATAGTCAAAGACCTCTTGCAACGTATGATTCTGATTTGTTTGTCATTTTTGCTGAGGATTATGATATAGCAGAGCCTACTATGGAAGAATATAGCTATCTTCAAGGTTTAAATAGGGTAAGTCCTGTTAAAGACGTTAATGGTAATATTACAGGTCATTATTTAGATTTTGATTCTGTTGATAATGCACTTTCACAAAAAGATATTATTTTGAATTCAAATGCAAATATATCCGAAGTAAAAGAGTCTTGGGCAACATTGCCTTTAAGCTTGAGTGCTGATGCTAATCCTGTTGATTTAACCGTATTGGGAACAGCACCGCAACCGATTTACGGAGACCTTGACGGTGATAATGTTGCGGGTAAAGTAGCAGATGTTATTGTTTTAAGCAAGTATCTTAAAGGCTCTATCAACTTATCCAACAGACAAAGATTTTTAGCAGATGTCAATTATGACAACATAGTTGATACCTCCGATTTACAAACTATAATTCAATATCTCACAAACGAAATCACAACTTTTTAGTTTTTTTTACTTTTCTACTCGTTTTAGAGTATTACACCTCTCGAAGTTCCCTACTTCTTTTTGTAGTTGGCACTTTTCAGGCTTTGGTTTAACTTTATATAAAAATCCCCTTTTTCAAAGGGGATTTTTATAGCGTACTGGGTTAGATATTTGTTATTGTGAACGGAAGTTTTAAGTTTAGTAAAAAACTCTTTTTTAATTCTCTTTACCTCTAAAAATATTAAATATCCAATACAGTATGCAAGAAAAAAGCACCTGAACAGGTGCTTTTTTCATATACAGTTAAACCAATGTCAACTAAATTGCCAACTATGAAAAGAATTAGGGAACTTCGATAGTTGCTGTTCCCTGCAGCTAATAGAAAATTATGAGAGTTCAAAAATACGGATATTTTCTGTGGGAACAGCAACTGCACCGAGGATTATATCTTTTATGGAAGCTGCTCCGGCGGGGTCAAGACCGTCAGTTTTTACTACTACTTTGGCACTGTCGGCACTTAAGTAGACTACACAGTCGGTAAAACCCTGTGCTTTTATGAGGCTTTCAATTTCGCCTTCTTTTTCAACTAATTTGGAAACTTCAACGGCATTAATTGCGTTGGTAACCATTTCGTCTTGTGTAAGGTCGCCGCCGCCGATGATTGATTGGAGCGTTTCAACAGCTAAGTCACGGTTTGTTACTTTCTCAAGTCTTGCATTTGCAAAGAAATCGGAGGTTGCGTTACTGCTGACAAATTCAGAGTCACCATAGTTTTCAACTGTATCGTCAATGGATGCTTCGGTAGTTGTGGGTGAAATTTCTTTCTTGGGACTGTCTTTACTTAAGGCATAATTGGTATACACCGCTACTCCGAGTATCAGTGTCAGACAAGATAAAATTATTTGTTTCTTGCCGATTGTAATTGTAGGTTTTTTCATTGTTTTTCCTTTCTCTGAACCTGTTAAATAAGGTTATTAACTTAATTTAGAAACATAAACTCTGTTTGCGGGGATATTAAGAACACTCGCAACGGCATATGTCACCTGTTCTTTGACGGTAGGTAAATCTCCGCCCTCACAGACTATATATGCACCGTTTACGGGAGGCATAAGTATTTTGCTGGATTTATTATCAACACTTTCCTCTGTTGCGGAAATTGTTATAAACACTTTACACTTGCCCACACCTGCCGTTTCTTTAAGCATTGCCGCCAAATCTTCTTCTAAGGATATTCTGTAATTTTCGGCATATGCTTTTAAATCTTTTGTAGGTTCAGCTCTGCTTTTGGGTATAATGCTTGACATAAAAATCAAACAAACGCCTAAGAACGCAATCAGTATTATAACTTTAATACCCTTAGCAGATTTTAAAAACTCTTTCATTTTAATACTCCAAATTCGCCTTTATAATATTTTCTGCGGTCTTGTCATCACTTGTACTAAAATCTACTTTGCTAATAGATATGCTTCCGCTGTCGGAAATATTCATAGTAATATCTAAGTTTTCAACGGTAAGACCTTGTTCTTTCAGTTTTGTTGATAAATTTCGTTCAATGTTCACTTCAATTTCACTTTCAAGGAGATTTTCGTTATATTGAATATCAGTACTGTTAACTTCTTTAAAGTCAAAATTAAAATCAGCTTTTGAAATCGGTATTAATATACTCAAAATAAACATAAGACTGAAAAGTATTTTCAGTTGCTTATCATAGTTTTCGTTAGGTTTAAGCATATCTGCAATACAGATTATTAAGCTCATCATACAGGCAGAAAAAATCATAACATCAACACTCCTATTGAGATAATAAGCATTAATGCGAAACATATTACTATCGAAAAAACAACGCTGAAAACTTCACCGATATTCTCAAATAAATCCTGTAAAGGTTCAACACCCGTGATATCAGCTGTGATTTTGCATATTGCCAAAGCAATTCTGTATAAAGCAAGAGATACTATAACAGGCAAGAGTATTGCACCCAAAGAGATAAGCCCAACACTGCCCACACCGCTTTTTAAAACATTCAAACTGCCTTTAACGGTAAGATATGCGTCACTTACCGCACCGCCCACAACAGGTACTGCATTGGAAACAATGAATTTTGCGGTTTTTTGTTCGAGGGCATTTGCGTTTGCACCAACTACTGTTTGTATAGAGAGTATTCCGGTAAAAAGCGTCATAATAAAACCCAAACCCCACTTAGTCATTTTAGAGGTGCCGTCTACTATTCCGCCTAATTTCACAGAGGGATTAACGGAATCTATTATACTGAAAGCAAAGCAAACAGAGAGTAAAGGAATGAGGATATAATTTGCCGCATAAAGCGACATATCCGCAAAGAGAACAACTATAGTGTTAAAGCCTACTGCTCCTGTTATATTACCCGAACTTGCAATAACACTTGTATATATGGGTATAAAAGAGAGCATAAAATTAGCACCGTTGATAAGAGTATTTTTTGCATCTTCAAAAGCAAGCAACAAACTGTCACTTAAAACAACTATGCACACCATAACGCTGATAATTGAAAAAACTTTTGCCGCAGTACCTGTTTTAACGGTATCGCTTAAGCCTGCTATAATCGCGCAGATAAAAACTATTACAATAAGACTCAATGTCAATCTTATAACAGAAACACTCTGTTCTTTAACGTTCAGCAGAATTTTATTTATAATTTGTTCGGGAGATATTTCTTTTACTTCCTCAAGGGTACTGTCGTCAACGCTCATACCGTTTTCCGCAAGATATGTACCTAAATCTGTTGAGGCATTAACAGTTTTTTTTGCGGTATCGGCAGTATTGTTATCTCCGCTTAAAGAGGGGATTTTTGCCGCATTTACGGTAATACCGAAAGGTAAAAGCAACAATATAACGATTAAAATTAAACATCCTTTTTTCATTGAACTTTCTCCAAAAGAGTGCGGATAATCTCCGTTAACTCCTTAAACAAGGGTATAGCAAGTACAATTAACGCAAGCTTTGATGTCATCTCAACAATATTGGCAAGAGCTTTCTCACCGCAAGTGTTGAGTATATCTATCACTATTTGCGATATTATACATATTCCCAATGCTTTTATAATAAGTCCTACATATTCACTCATTTTTTACATTCCTATAAATTCTATTTCAAATTTTTATTTTACCACAAATCAAAGAGATTTCTGATTGTATCAAAGAGTGTTTGCAGTTCGGGGACAAGCAACATTAACCCTGTAATTAAACCTATCAGCGAAACAATAAATTTATAACTGCTTGCTCCCACGTTATCCAACAAGAGATTGACTATTGCAACAACAAGCCCCAGCAGAAAAATCTTAAAAATAGTTTCCATTTTACACTCCTATGATAAAAATAATGCTTGCAAAAAATATACCCATTGCTCTGTATGATTTTGTTTTTTTTGCTATATCAAGTGACATTTCGTCAATCAATGTTTTAAAATACTGTAAATAGAGATTTATAATAGCTATCTGCCCTGCGGTATCTGTTGTTCCTAATTCTCTGCCGAATTGCAACAGCAACGTTTTCTCTTTTGTATAAAGATTTTTATCTTTATTAACACTTTCTTCCCAATTATCAAAAAAATTGCCGTTTTGTTTGAAATGTATAAATTCCAATTCATAATCCAATCTTGAAAAAATTTCATATATCTTAAGCTCACGGAATTGTATCATACCTTTAATTTCAAACAACATTTTGTGTATTTTCTTCAGATATTCAAGTCTGCATATATAAGATTTTGAAATTAAAAAACCTGTGTAAACAGCACAAGCAGATAACAACGTTATTCCTAATATTCTCATTGTTCCGATTTTTTTACCCCTCAATTTATTTTAACAGTTTCGGTATACAACTTTTTTAATTATTCTCATTGTTTCAACCTTATAACTTCCTCAATTTTTCCCGCTTCACGCAATATTACGAGATAATCAAAAACATTGAATATTGGTTTGATTTCGGTATTTGCAAGAACATCATCACGACTGCCGGCGTGGATAGATGCAATGAGTTTAACACCTGAATTAACAGACCTTGCAATTTCGGTAATATCATCTTCAAGACCTATTTCGTCACATACAATAATCTCAGGAGACATTACTCTTAAAGCTAAATTAATGCCCTTTGCTTTGCCAACCTCAAACACATCTGTGTGCATACCTATATCATTTTGAGGAATACCATTATAACAAGCGGCAATTTCGTGCCGTTCGTCTATTAACGATACCCTGTGAATATCTCCGGCTTTTTTGCAAAGGTCACGCAAAATTGTTGTTTTTCCTGTTGAGGGTTTGCCGGCTATTAAAATACTTTTGGGGAAATTTTTAATCTGTGAAAAAATATCGTCACTTGCTCCTCTGACTTCTCCCGCTATACGGAAATTAAAGGCATTTACATATTTAAGTGTTTCATTCTGATATGTGCCTGCAATACCGACCCTGTTGCCGCCCTCAAGGGTGATATACCCCTGTTGTAATTCTTTACCGAAACTGTGGATTGAATATTCCGTAACAGATTTTAATACTGCCTCAATATCTTGCAACGTTACTTTTACTGCTATATTGGGATAAGTTGTAATACCTCCGTTTGTACCCAGATATTTTTCCATACCGTACTGAACAACGCCTACAGCCCTGTTGACTCTTAAACGTATCTCTGTTATATTCTCTTTGTCAGCAATACTCATTGTTTCAAAAGCACTGCGTATCTTTAACGGCAGATATGGTATTGCTTTTTCTATATAACTCTTTCTCATAATTTTTACCTCTTTTGTTTTATACTTACTTTGGTTTTATGTGCAGTTAAACACAGCACGTCCTTTTCTTTAATTTTATTCAGAAAATTTATAATTATGACTGCAAATATTTCTTGACAAAAGCATAATTAATTGTTAAAATCAGATAAGTATAACTAAAAAACTTTTTAAGGTGACAATTTGGATAAGAAATTAATAAGAAATTTTTGTATAATAGCACATATTGACCACGGTAAATCTACTCTTGCAGACAGAATTTTAGAACTTACAAATTCTGTTGCAAAACGTGATATGGAAGAACAATTACTTGACAATATGGATATTGAAAGAGAAAGAGGAATAACCATAAAAGCAAGAGCAGTCCGCTTGGAATATACAGCAGACGACAGTAATACTTATGTATTCAACTTGATTGATACCCCCGGTCACGTTGACTTCAGCTATGAAGTTTCACGCTCACTCCTTGCCTGTGAGGGTGCTGTTTTGGTGGTTGACGCAAGTCAGGGTATTGAAGCCCAGACTTTAGCAAACACATATTTAGCTGTTGACAGCGGTTTGGAGATTGTTCCGGTTGTAAATAAAATCGACCTACCCTCCGCCGACCCCGAACGTGTTTGCAATGAAATAGAAAATGTTATAGGTATACCTGCCTTAGATGCTCCTAAAATATCTGCAAAAAGCGGACTTAACATAAAAGAAGTTTTGGAACGTATTGTAAAAGATATTCCCTCACCGAAAGACGAGGACGAAAAACCTTTGAGAGCGTTGATTTTCGATAGTTTTTATGACCAGTACAAAGGTGTTATAATCTATGTAAGAGTGTTTGAGGGTAAATTAAAAGTCGGAGATACTATCCGTTTGTTCTCAACAGCGGCGGAATTTGACGTTGTTGAAACAGGATTTATGACTGCAAACGCACACATAAACACAGGTGAAATTTCTTCAGGTGAAGTTGGATATATCACCGCATCTATAAAAAGTATCCGTGATGTAAACGTGGGTGATACTGTAACATTGGCTGAAAATCCCTGTAAAGAGGCTCTTGCCGGATATAAAAAAGCACACCCAATGGTGTATTGCGGAATTTATCCCGCTGACGGTGCAAAATACGGCGACTTGCGTGACGCTCTCGACAAACTCCTCCTAAATGACGCCTCATTATCTTTTGAACCCGAAACATCTATTGCGTTGGGTTTCGGGTTCCGTTGCGGATTTTTGGGTTTGTTGCATATGGAAATTATTCAGGAACGTTTGGAGCGTGAGTATGATTTAGATTTAATTACTACTGCTCCCTCTGTTATCTACAAGGTAAATCTTGTTAACGGAGATACTATTTATATAGATAATCCTACAAATTACCCCGACCCCTCCCAGATAAGCAGTTCGGAAGAACCTGTTGTCAAAGCTGAAATACTCTCACCGAAAGAATATGTCGGTAATATTATGCAATTGGCAGAGGAACGCCGAGGTACTTTTATAAATATGAAATATCTTGACGAAACAAGGGTTGAGTTGCATTATGACTTGCCTTTGAATGAGATAGTATATGACTTTTTTGACGCTTTAAAATCACGCACAAAGGGTTATGCCTCTTTTGATTACGAATTAAAAGGATATGCACCCTCAAAATTGGTTAAGCTTGATATCCTCCTTAACGGCGATATTGTCGATGCTTTGTCATTTATTGTATTTGCTG
>JAISIJ010000393.1 GCA_031262245.1 Oscillospiraceae bacterium
GTTTTTAACATCTGTTTTTTCATCAAAAGTAAATCCGTTAAGAGAATAATGCTCTGTTTTTATCTGTTCAATATCTGCTTGTGAGGGAGAAGTACTTCTCTCAATATATTCATTAATTACCCCTGCCGGCATATACATAACACCTGACGGGACATATTTTTCATACTCGGAATTAATTTCCGTAACCGAAAAAAGATAGAAAAGTAATTGAAAATCCAAACAATAGGCAAGGGGTTTTAAATCCGCTTCTTTCTTTCCGCTTTTGTAGTCGATAATACGAATATACTTATCTGCAACATCTATACGGTCGATTGTACCTTTTATGAAAATTTCAACATCTCCGATTTTACATTTCAACGGTTTATTTTTTGAATCTTCTTCAATTCTCACCTCAAAATTAACAGGTGTAAAATCACTGTCTTTCAACTGCAATTGTATTTCTTTAACAATATCAATAATACTGTCGGAAACTATTTTAAAATTAGCCTTAAATCTTTCATTAATAATATCAGAGTTACCGTAATATTTATATAAATAATCCCTTGCTCGTTCATTTATATACTCATATATTTTTTCTTTTGAAAGTGACAAAAAAGTTTTTTTATAATCTTTAAATATCCTATAAAGGCAATAGTGTATAAAATTACCTCTTGAAAGCGAAGAAAATTCCACCTTTGAACGTTCCTTGACTTTAAGACCATATTCACAGAAAAATTTAAAAGGACATTTTATCAGCGTTTCAAAACTTGTGGGTGCAAGAGTAAGATTACCTGAAAATATATCTTTTATGACTTTTTTATTTGTAATATTATGTTTAGTTCCTTTAGAAAACGATTCAAGATGAAATATTTTAGATTTATAATATGGATTTTGTAATAAAGCAGCTTTCAACTCACTAATTTGCTCTGAATAATGTGCAACGTAATAATGATAAGCAGATTCGGGAGTAACACAATAATATTCCGGGGAAATATCCTTTGTCAGCATAAACTTAATATTCATATATTCTTTAATCTTAAGCAAATAATCACAGGGATTAAGCAACTCATTTTTTGTATTTGAAAGGGAATAGGATATAAATAATTTATCCGTTGCAACAGTAAGAGATTTATAAAAAAACAAAAACTCGTCTGTATTTCTCTCATTAACATTTCTTCCGAAAGAAAAATCAAGCGTATTCTTTTCTTTTTGTCTAAACAAACCGCTGTCGGAAGTTACCGCCGGAAAATAATCCTCATTAACCCCGATTACAAATACTATTTTTGCAGGATTAAGCCTTGTTCTTGAGGCATCAAGCATTTTAACACCGCCTACTGTTTGAGGAGGTGCAGAATAAGTAATTCCGCTTACTGTTTTTGTAAATATTTCTTTAAACTCTTTAAGTGAAAGATTTTGATAGCCAATCGTTTCCGTAAAAATATCTGTAAAATCCACAAAACAATTATAGATTTGAATAAGTTCCCTTGCACTTTTTACATCTAATTTTTTGTAAAGAGAGTTAATATTATCCTCAAGATTTATATCTTGTAAATAATTAAAAATCTCTTTGCAAATAACAGCAACTGTTTTTTTTTTGCATTTCTTTTTCAAAGCTTTAACAGGTTCTATAATTTCTCTGCGAATATTCTCCGCTGTTTCCAAATTATCGTCAGGTGAATAAAACTCATTTAACCAAGCATCACCGTCAATACTCCATTTATAACAATAATCCTCTAAAAGATTAATATCATCTATGGTAAAAGGAAATAATTCATTTTTTATATAACGCATTATTGTATCTGTATCAACTTTTTCAGAAGATATTATATCCAACAAAGTGGTAATAAGTAACACTATAGACGTATGTTTTGCTGATTGTTTTACATCAATGAAAAAAGGAATATTATACTTTTTAAAAGTTTCCGCAAAAATATTCCTATATGATTCCATATTTCTTGTTATGATAACAATATCCGAATAATCATACTTTTCAGATAAATGCCTCACACCTGCACATACATATTCTGCCTCTTCATAATAATCAAGAGCCTCTGTTACTGTGATATTCTCAACTTCCCCCTGATATTTTTCAGGTTCTAAGCTGCCTAAACATTCGCCTATATACTCAAGTTCTTTAGGTCTTGATATATTTTCAGCTGATATTTCTTCAATCTCTATACCTTTTTCTCTCGCTTTATTACAAATTTGGGCATAAAGCTTAAAAACATTCCCGAAAAATTTATTATCCTCTTTTGAGGGAAGAGAAATTACAACATCAGTCTGTAACATACAATCGAAAAACTCAAGTTGGTCGGAAGTAAGCGTATCAAACTCGTCAATACAAACTAAACTATTTTTGAAAAAATCTGTTTTTGTTGCAATATGTGCCGCCTCGGATATCGCCGTCATATTATCTTTGAGATTATTTTTGGAAAGTAACGATAAGTATTCTGTATATATAATAGAAATATCAGTAATTTTTTCCTGCAAATTAGGGTTATGTAACGCTATATTTAAAAGAAGTTTTTCAGGGGGAATATTCGCTTGTATTAACTCACTTATAAGTGTTGTTAAATTTGTTATAAAGGAAGTTTTTAAACAATTCTTACCGAAATAAAGTATACTGTCATAACAATTCTTTACTGCTGTAAATAACAGTATGGATTTTGTTACATCGTCAATATATTTAATATTTTCTCCGCAAGACGAGAATACTCTTTGTGCTAACCTATTAAAACTTAACACATTTATTTTATTATAATCCTTTGCACCTAAAAGTTCATAAAACTTTCGCTCGGTTTCAAAAGTAAACTGTTTCGCAACTATTAAATAAACAGTTTTACCCTTTGCTAAAGCCGTTTTTATTTCGTCTGCAAAGAGCTTGTTTTTATTACTTACAGCTTGTCCTAATACTATTTTCAAATTTTTCACTTCCTATGACTATAAATCTAAACTATAAACAAAAAGTGAGAAAAATTCTCACCTTTAATATAATTCATCTGCCTCGGTATCAGCATTGGAAAATGTCCAACCGCAACCCTTGACAATTTTGATAATCTGTTCCATTTTCTCAAGGTCTTTAAAACCCTCTGTTTCAATCCCCGTTGCAAGGTCAACACCGTCAGGGTCAAGCTCGTTTATAGCATCTTTTATATTATGAATATCTAATCCCCCTGCAAGGATAAAAGGCTTTGATGGGCGATTTTTTTTAATAATCTCCCAATCTGCTTTTTCTCCGCTGCCCGGATTAGCACCGTCAAGTAAAATCCTGTCAGCACAAGTCAAATCAATCAGCATCATATTAGCTTCGTTGACTTTCATTGCTTTCCAAATTTCGGGTTTAATAAATAATCTGTTGGAAAAAGAATCTTCTAATGTCTTAATATATTCATTATCCTCGTCGCCGTGAAGCTGAATAACATTAAGATTAAGTAGTGCAGTAGTTTTTATAATAAACGATATATCCGCATTAACAAAAACTCCTACTTTTTTTATATCACGCAAGAGATTACTGCAAGGCATTAAATCCACGATAAGTTTTTCGGGATTAATATATCTCTTGCTTTTTTCCGCAAAGATAAAACCCATATGAGAGGGTTGTGTTTGACCGCAAAAATACAGACCCTTACGAAATCTTACACCGCAAAATTTTACTATCTTATTTTCTTTTTCCATAATATACCCATATAATCAATAAAAAATTTTTAATTAAACACCCGAGCGTAATTCTTGCATTGTAAGAGGAATATTGCCCGAACGCATAAGTGCCTCACCGATAAGTACAGCATTAGCACCATAATTTCTGACAAATTTCATATCCTCATTGCTTTTAATGCCACTCTCTGAAATAATAAGACATTCGGGAGGAATTTCGCCGGCAAGTTCTTCTGTCATTTTAAGATTAACAGAAAAATCCTTTAAATCACGGTTGTTTATTCCCACAATAAGAGGATTAAATTTTAAAACACGTTCTAATTCCTCTTTGTTATGAACCTCAAAAACAACACTCATTCCCAAATCTGTAGCAATATCGTCAAATCTTTCAAGTTGTTCGTCGTCTAAAATTGAGGCAATCAAGAGTATTGCATCTGCTCCGTATAAACGACTTTCATACACTTGATATTCGTCAATAATAAAATCTTTACGCAAAATCGGAAGATAAGTTTCACGTCTGATTTTACGCAAATAACGTGTTGAGCCTTGGAAATAATGTTCTTCGGTTAATATTGACAAAGCGTTTGCTCCCGCTTTAATATATTCCTTTGCAAGGTCAATAGGTTTAAAATCTTCACGAATAATACCTTTTGAGGGAGATGCTTTTTTCACTTCCGCAATTACCGCTAATTTACTGCCCGATAATGCTTTATAGAAATTTTTACAGTTAGTTTCAATAGCTTCAACTTCCTCTAAAAGTTTCTCAAAAGGTTTTCTTTCTGTTTCTTTTTCTAATTGGATTTTTCTTTCTGCAACAATATCATTTAAAATCATTTCTATTTCCTTTTTATAATTTATTTTTTATATTTTTATTATTGATATGTCTTACCGTTCCATTTTAAATATCCCGCAACGTGACTTCCGTCAGGGTCTTTGTGTGTCCAATGTACACCGCCGCCTTGGTCATTATAGTAATATTCTCCGTAAAATTCAACTGTATCTCCTGCGGCAATACCCTCAATACGCGGTGCAAGGTCTATATTATGTGCAACTAAAAGTGTTTGACCGCTGTTAAGTTTCAAAATAAATCTTTGGTGACGTGAGCCGTCATTATCGTCAGCTAATACTTTTGTTACAACACCCTTGCCCTGTATCTGTACATCTGTTTGTTTAGAATCAAAAAGTGACTTAATAATATCATCGCTGCTTGGTTGGGGCGGATTGGTAACAGTAGCGACAGTTGTTTTAATAACAATAGTTGTTTGGATAACAGTTGTTGAGGTTATAGTTGTAACCTTTTCTGTTTCAGTAGCAGGCGGTGCAGTTTCAGTTACTTTAACAGTAGTCGTTTCTGCAACAGTTTCAAGTACTGTTTCAACAGGTAAATCTGTTTCTTCCGGCAAAGCTGTTTCTGTTTCTTCGGGTAATTCCGTTTCAACCTCTGTTTCTGTTTCCGTTTCTTCAAGTACAGTAGTTTTTTCAGTAGTTTCTGCAGTACTTTCAACAGTTTCGGAAATAGTAGTTACAACAGTAACATCGCTTTCTTTGCTTGTATTCTCGTCTTTTGAACAACCCACAGACAAAATACTTAATGCCAAAATTAAACTGATTATTTTCTTATACATAACAATCTCCTTATTTATTACTTTCAATTATATATTCTTTAAGTTTAGCGTAAGCTTTACCGCTGTCAATACATTCCGTTGCAAGCTTAACACCCTCTGCAACAGACTGGGCTTTTCCACCTGTATAAAGTGCTGCACCGGCATTTAAGAGAACAATATTTCTCTTTGCTCCTGTTATTTCACCTTTTAAAATACCAAGGGTGATATTAGCATTAAAATCGGGATTACCGCCCACAATTTCAGACTTATCAACTATTTCAAAACCGAACTCAACAGGAGATAGGGAGTATTTCTTAATTTTTCCTTTGGAAACTTCACAGACAGAAGTAGTTGAGCTGATTGAAATTTCATCTAACATATCGTCACCATAAACGAGTAACGCTTTCTTTATACCCACATTCAATAAAACTTTTGCCATAGGTTCAAGTAAATCTTTAGAATATGTTCCCAAAACTATATAATCGGAATGTGCAGGGTTTGCAAGAGGTCCTAAAATATTAAATACGGTTCTTATACCCACTTCACCCCTTGCAGGTCCGACAAATCTCATAGAGCCGTGATAACTTTGTGCAAAAAGGAAAGACATTCCCGTTGTACTCAAAAGTTCTTTCGCCTTTTCGGGAGTAGTTGTAATTTTAACACCCAAACTCTCCAAAACATCCGCCGCACCTGATTTAGATGAAACAGAACGATTGCCGTGTTTTGCAACTTTCAAACCGGCAGACGCAACAACAAAAGCAGATGTAGTGGAAATATTAAACGAGCTTGCCAAATCTCCGCCTGTTCCCACAATATCAATAGCATCTTCACAGCCGTCAATATGCGTACCTTTATCACGCATAGCTTTAGCAAAACCTGTAATTTCATCAATAGTTTCGCCTTTAAGACGTAACGCCGTCAGAAAAGAACCAATCTGTGCATTGGTTGCATTGCCACTCATAATTTCGTCAACAGCCTTGTAACTCTCTTCTTCTGTTAAATTATTGCCGTCAACAACCTTAGCAATTAAAGGTTTTAAGGCAATTTTAGGTGTTTCAATTACAGGCATACTGATACTTCTTAAATCCAATGTCAAATTACAAACATCTTTTAAAAAGTTCACTATAATAACTTTTCCGAAATCCGTAAGAATACTTTCGGGGTGAAATTGCAAACCGAAAGTTTTATATTCACGATGCTCTAAAGCCATAATCTGGTTGAGCTTATCCCAAGCAATTCTTTTCAAACACTCGGGCATAGTTGCGTTATCCACAATAAGGGAATGATATCTTGCAGCTTTTATTTTTGCAGGAAGATTTTTAAACAGTACACTCTCTTTATCAAGTGAAATTTCAGAGGCTTTTCCGTGCATAAGTTCCTTAGCCAAAACAACTTCACCGCCGAAAGCTTCGCCTATTGCCTGTGAACCCAAACATATCCCTAAAATAGGCACTTTTCCGCTGAATTTCTTTACAACATCAACAGTAATTCCCGCATCTTTAGGATATCCCGGTCCGGGAGAAATAATTATCGCCTCGGGAGATTTTTTATCAATTTCTTCAAGCGTAATCTCATCATTACGAACGACTTCAATATCTTTGTAAACCGTTCCGATATACTGATACAGATTATAGGTGAAACTGTCATAATTATCAATTAAAAGTATCATTTTTTTGTCCTTTTTATAGTAAATCTTATTGAAATTTATTGCAATTCTGTTTTGAGTAAAAAATATATTAAAGCATTTGTGCGGATTTAACGGCATTAAGCATAGCTGCGGCTTTCCCTTGAGTTTCACGATATTCTTTTTCGGGGATACTGTCAGCAACTATACCGGCTCCGGCTTGAACATAGGCTTTATTATTTGCAAAAAGAACCGTTCGGATTGCAATACAAGTATCAATATTACCGTCAAACCCTAAATATCCTACTGTTCCGCCGTAAAGTCCCCGTTTATTTGTTTCAAGCTCATCAATTAATTCCATAGCACGGATTTTCGGTGCACCTGTCAGAGTTCCTGCAGGCAAAACAGCCATTAATGCGTCCAAAGGTTCCTTATCGGGACGGAGTGTACCTTGAACATCAGAAACAAGATGCATAACTTTGGAATATTTCTCTGTTTTCATATAATCCGTCACTTCAACAGTTCCGAATTCACAAACCTTACCGACATCATTACGCCCTAAATCTACAAGCATATTGTGTTCTGCACATTCTTTAGGGTCGCCTCTCAAAGTAGTTTCAAGTTCAATATCTTCTTTTTCAGTTAACCCTCTGCCGATTGTTCCCGCAATAGGACGGTTTTTAACAACACCGTTTGTAACATTAACAAGCATTTCGGGTGATGCCCCGGCAATATGATAGTCGGGGTTTTTGAAATAATAAAGATAAGGTGAGGGATTAGCCATTCTCAACATTCTGTAAACATCAAAAGAGGGTGGGGGATTATCACATTCAAAACGTTGTGATAAAACAATTTGGAATATATCACCGTTTTTAATATATTCTTTTGCTTTAATAACCCTGTCTTCAAAATCTTCCTGTGAAACATTGGAAGTAAAAAACATCTCCGAATAGGGCTGATGAACAGTCGGGTTAGCAATATATCTGTTAATTTTTGCCGCAATAACCCTTGCTCTGCTCTCTGCGTCACGATATTGTCGGGCAATATCATTATCAGCATAAATATTCAAAATAATAATAGCTTTATTTGCCAAATGGTCAAATGCAACTATCTCGTCATAGAAAAACAGGTGAATATCAGGCATACCTATATCATCCTTTATTTTTCCCATTTCGTATGATTTTTGTAATTTCTTTTCAGTAATTCTTGCTGTATCATAAGAAAAATATCCTATTAAACCACCTGTCAAGTGAGGTTTATTATGGTAAATAGGTGATTTATGTTCCTTTATAATGCTTTTAATTTCCTCAATATCGGCATTTTTTATCTCTTTTTTCGGCTTTGCACCTATAAAAGAATATCTTCCCCATTGCTCGGAATTATTAACACTCTCAAAAATAAAACTGTTTTCTTCCTCTTCACTTAACGCATTATATATGTGAATGGGTGTTTGAGTATCACTCATCATCTCAAAAAAAACAGGTATCAACTTATATTCTTTCGCTTTAATCTTTACTTCCTCCAAAGACGGATACAGCATAAAATAAGCTCCTTAATATTATTATAGAATAAAACAACGCAATTATAGCACATTTTTTTTTTCATATCAATAATTTTTCATTTTTTCTTGTAGAATATTAAAAACTATGTTATAATACCTATAAAGTATTTTATTGTGGCAGTTTTATTTTATACTGTCACGCTTGTTGAGGTAAACAAATGAAAGTAAATGAAATAAAAGAAATCTTAAACGCAGAATTTCTTTGCTGTGAAGATATGGGAAATATTGAAGTCCATACTGCTTGCGGTTCTGATATGATGAGCGATGTTTTGGCATTTGTTAAGGATAAATGCGTACTTTTAACAGGACTTACCAACACTCAGGTTATACGCACTGCAGAAATGATGGATGTTGTTTGCATTGTCTTTATAAGAGGTAAAAAACCCGGTGACGATATTCTGGAAATGGCAATCGGAAAGGGAATACCTATTCTCGCAACCGAACGCCGAATGTTCAATGCTTGCGGACTGTTATATACAAACGGATTGAGAGGCGGTTTGACTTCCGCTCCCGTTGAAGTAATTGAACAATCACAAGAGCAAGAATGGGAAATTATAAATAAAGAAGAAAACCCTGATTAATACCGGTTATCTATTGGAAAGGCTGTGGTTGAAATGAATAATATCGTCTTAACATATAATGTTGATGCGAGCGACTTTACTCGTGCCGGAGAGGCTTCGAGCGAAGTTAAAAATAAACTTAAACAAATGAACTTACCCCCGGAAGTTATTCGCAAAGTTGCAATTGCAATGTATGAGGGTGAGATAAATATGGTAATACACGCTGACGGAGGCACTATTACCGTTGAAATTTCCCCTGAAGAAATTGTTATAATTCTTAAAGATAAAGGTCCGGGTATAAAAGATATACCTGCGGCTATGAAAGAGGGTTTTTCCACCGCCCCCGATAATATTCGTTCTTTAGGTTTCGGTGCGGGTATGGGTTTACCCAATATGAAAAAATACTCCGACAGTATGAACGTTGAGTCTGAAGTCGGTGTAGGTACAATCGTTACAATGAAGGTAAATATAGGTTAATACTATGATGATAGGATTTGCAGTTCTAATTGGAATGTTTTGTTTTACTATCATCGGAGTAAATGTCTTTTGTTTCTTAATGATGATAGTTAATTTGGTTCTTTCTGTATATGTTATTGACATTATATATATGATTCCTTTATCTATAATATTAATCCATAAAAAGAAAATAAGCTATAAATTATATGGTATTTTAAGTTTACTGTTATGTATCGCTCCTTTTGTAATGTTCTTTGTAAGTTTTAGTGCCAATCTGCAAGAAGACCTTCCTTTGACTAAAGAACTTTTTGGCTATGGTATAAAATCAAAAGAACATCCTTTTTTAGCTTTTGTAATTACATCTCCGATATCTATCCTTTCCGCCGGTGTTTTCTATCCTTTTATTACAATTACTTGGGTAAGTCTTATTGTGGGCATTTGTCTTTTTGTCAGTGGAATAAGACGTACAAAAAAACTTGTAAAAGAATATAATGGTGATTTAATCGTAACCGCAAAAACTAAATACAAAGACTATTTAAAACAAGTATTTAAAATATTAATATTTTTCCCGCTGATTTTTGTCAATATTGTATTTATTGCAGGATTTTTATCATTTTTATTCGCAAATTAATTACTGCAATAGTAAGAGAGTTAATATGGCTGAAGTTGAAAAATTTTTCCATTCCGTTCGTTTAGATAAAAGCAAATGCAAAGGTTGTATAAATTGCTTAAAACGCTGTCCCACACAGGCTATACGGGTAAGAAAAAGTAAATCCGATAATATGCCCAGAGCGGTTATAACAAAAGAGTTTTGTATTGACTGCGGGGAATGTATCCGTGTTTGCCCTCACCACGCCAAGTTGGCAATTTATGACGCCATAAGTGCTTTAAGTAACTTTGAATATAAAGTAGCCTTAGTTCCCCCCGCTTTCTACGCACAATTTAATAACCTTGAAGATACAACTATTGTTCTTGACGCTTTAAAGAGTATGGGTTTCGATACGGTTTATGAAGTATCGGCGGCGGCAGAACAAATATCAGAAATGACAAGGAAATATATTAAAGATAATCCCGATAAATTACCGCTTATCAGCTCTGCCTGTCCTGCAATTGTTCGGCTTATACGCATTAAATTCCCCAACTTGCTCACTCATCTTTCGCCGTTCAATGCCCCAGTCGATTTAATGGCTTTTCAGGCAAGAAGTGATGTTATGGAGAAAACAGGTCTACCCTCGGAAAAAATAGGCATTGCTTTTATTTCACCCTGTCCCGCAAAAGTAACAGCTTTAAAATATCCTTTGGGTATTGAAAAATCCGATGTTAACGCTATATTTGCAATGAAAGATATATATCCGCCTATGCTGACTTATATGAAACTTGTTGCAAGTGAAAAAAATATCTCTGTTCCTACTGCCGGACGTATCGGGGTAGGGTGGGGGAGTTCCGGCGGTGAAGCAGGAGGTACTCTTACGGACAGCTATCTCTCAACGGACGGTATAGAAAATGTTATGAAAGTCCTTGAGGCACTTGAAGACAGAAAAATAGGCAATCTTGATTTTATTGAATTAAATGCTTGTCCGGGAGGATGTGTCGGCGGTGTTCTTACCGTTGAAAATCCCTATGTTGCACAAGCAAAACTTAAAAAAGTAGCAAAATATCTCCCTGTTGCCGTCGCACATACAAGCGGTGAATATATTAACAATGCCTTTATTGAAAAACCAATTGAATATAAATCTGTTTTCTCTTTAGGTTCTAACTTTATGGAAAGTCTTTGGATGATGGGACAAGTTGACGAATTAATCAAAAAATTTCCGTCTAAAGACTGCGGTGCTTGCGGTGCTCCGACCTGCAATGCCCTTGCAGAAGATATTGTAAGAGGGAAAGCAAAAGAAAGCGATTGTGTTTTTATTAACAGAGAAAATATAATAAACGAAGAAATTTTTTAAGGAGTTATAAATGACTTTAAAAGAATTAACCCAAAAAATTGAATTAGAAATAATAAACGAATACGATTTTAATATCAGCATTACAAAACCATTTTCCTGCGATTTACTTTCTGTTTGTATGAGCAAAGCAAGCAGCGGTTGTGTTTGGGTAACAGTTATGGGTAATGTTAATGCCGTTGCTGTTGCAACTCTTACCGACTGTGCCTGCATTATCCTTGCAGAGGGTGCAAACCTTGACGATAACGCACTTAACAGTGCAAAAACAAAAAATGTAAATGTACTCCGTTCAACCAAACCTATTTTTGAAACTGCATTAGAGGTGCATAATGCAATTAGCATATGATTTGCATATCCATTCCAGCCTTTCACCCTGTTGTGATGATGACAGTACACCGTCAAATATAGTTGGTATGGCTGTTTTGAAACAATTAGATGTCATTGCCGTTTGCGACCATAATTCCTGTAAGAATTTACCCGAAGTGTTCAGATGTGCAGAAGAATATGGTCTTTTGGTTGTTCCCGGAATGGAATTAACCACCGCCGAAGAAGTTCATTGTCTTTGTTTCTTTGAAACCCTTGAAAATGCCTTGAAATTCTCGGATTATGTAAAAGAAACGCTGTTTATGCCTAATGATGTTGATATTTTCGGACACCAATATATAGTTAAAAATGATACTGTTACAGGTGAAGAAGATATGATGTTGTCTTCCGCAAGCGGTATACCTTTTGATACCATTTATGATATTATCACACCCTTAGGCGGTGTTATGGTTCCTGCCCACGTTGAACGTAAATCTCACGGTATTCTTGCACAAATGGGTTTTGTTCCCGAAGACAGCCGATTTAAAACCTTTGAAATTAAACACGTTGGTTTTTTAGACGACGTTCGCAAAGACAGTTACCTTAAAGATTTAAAACATATTACTTCAAGTGATGCTCATCATATAGGTTTAATTAACGAGAGAATAAATTTTATTGATGTTCCCGAAAAAAGTATTAAAAGTATATTACAATATCTCAAAAATTAACACCTTTTAAAAAAGGTGTTTTTTTTTCCGACAAAACGACTTTCTAAGTTGTGTTATATATGTAGGACTACAAAAACCCACGAAAGGAAGTGTGTAAGTGGAATTAACTTTAACGGATGTAAAGCCGAGAGAAAGTACTGTATCGGAAATTTATGAACGTCAAATTGATACAGTTTACAAAATATGTTTCTCATATCTGAAAAGTACAGCCGATGCAGAGGACGCAGCAGCAGAAGTGTTCTTGAAATTAATAGAGAAAACTAAAATTTTTTCCGACTTTGAACACGAAAAAGCTTTTTTAATACGCTGTGCTATAAATATTTGCAAGAATATTATTAAAAGTCCGAAACGAAAAAATGAGGATATTGCAGATTATCCCAATATTTCCACGGAAATAAAAGAAGACAGTGGTGTTGAATACGCAATTTCACAACTCCCCCAAAAATATCAAACTGTTGTTTACTTACATTATTACGAGGGATATAAAGGTGAGGAGATTTCAAAAATCCTCAAAAAGCCCCACTCCACTATACGCAATTGGTTGAGTGAGGCAAGAAAAATGTTAAAAGATATAATGTAAGCGAGGTATTAATATGAATAATATAAAAAATTATTTCGATAATATTACTCCCGATAAAGCCCGTATATTAGAGAAAATGGAACAAAAGCAAGCTGAACTTTCAGGGAATGTTGCAAGCGGTGTTACAGTTCAAAAAAGACACCGTTCCCATTTCAGACAATTTGCTCTTGCGGCAGTTTGTTTCGCTATCGTTGCAACGTTGACTATCCCTGTTCTTAACAAAAAAGAATTTTTATCCTCTCCATCTTCAAACATCATTGCCTCTGACGGTAGTGTCACAACAGCAATTGAAGAACAACCACTTGTAACAACCACTAATCTTAAACCTATTGTTGTTGTTGATACAGAACCCGTTGTAACATTACCCTATGACGACAAATACTATGAAGAATTCCCTGTGGAAAGCACAAAAGACGGCACATTAGGTGAAGAAAACACTATTTGGAATGAAACCCGTCCTTATAAACTTGAAGAAGGATATGGTTATGCACAAAATGTTTATCTTGATGTTGAATATACTGAAGACCAAGCTCATATACAGTCTTCTACTAAAGGTCTGAGCATAGATGGTGAAGAATATTCAAAAGCCTCTTACACTTATAGTTTCACTAATGGTGTATTCACTGCTGTAAGTTTTGCGGGTATGCCTCCATTGCCTGACTCTGTTTATGAAGAATACGGCTATGGAGAATATGCAGGTACAGGCATAACACCGGCAATGCTTGAAGTTGAATTAGAAAATGATAACTATACGGAACATTATGTAAATCTTTATCAACAACCCGAAAACTTTGATGATATTCACCAAGATATTGTTGATAAATCTGACACTTGTATATTGGGCAATATTGTAAAATCAGAACCTTTGGTTTATAATAATAACCCTTATACCATTCTGACTATCGGTGTTCACTCCATTTACTGGGCATCAAAAGACCTTAGCCCTTGGATGCAAGCAGACGGTGACACCATTAAAGTTGCAGTTTACGGAGGTTTTATCCGTGAAAGCGAATTAAATATCCAAGACGGAAGTGCACAATTAATCAACGGCAACACTTTTAATTATCAAGAATTTGCCGAAGCAGACGATATTGATAATCTGTTTTTAATTCAACCGGATAATTCTATTATATATGAATCGGGGTTACCGTGTGTATTCTATCTCAATAAATGTACTGAAAACAGCATTTTACCTCCCGAATTAGGATATAATTTCACTATGGATTATGCAGGCTATCAACAATTATATCCTAATTCTGCTGAAGGACTTGAAACTACCGGTTATCCAATCAACGGCTCATTCAAACAGCTGTGTTGGTTTAAAAACGAAGACCTTTTCCCCGAAGACAGAACTTTCAGTACTCTCATTAGGTCATCAGAGTTAATCGCCGAGGGTGAAGAAAAATCCGTCAAACTCGTTCAAGGAACAACAGTTGAAGACTAAAATCTCCCCCAAATAAATAAAAAAAGAGGTAATCAAAAGATTACCTCAACTTTTTTATATAACTCTTATCTTAATTATTCCGTCAATAGCTTTAATATCCTCAAGCACCTTATCATTAATATCGCCGTTTACATCGAATATTGCATAAGCATAGTCTTTTTTGGATTTATCAACCATATTTTCAACGTTAATATTATCCTTACCGAAAACACTTGTGATAGATGAGATTATTGAGGGGATATTCTTATGAATAATACAAATTTTTGTGTATTCTGCTGTTAATTCAACATTAGGCAAATTAACTGAATTTGTAATATTACCACATTCAATATAATCAATAAGCTGTTGAGATGCCATTACCGCACAGTTATCTTCACTCTCTTCAGAAGATGCACCCAAATGAGGAATAGCAACAATGTTTTCAACACACAGAGTATTATCATTGGGAAAATCTGTAACATAAACAGATACTTTCTTGCTATTCAAAGCCTCAATTAAATCTGTATCATTAACCAATTCACCTCTTGCAAAATTCAGTAACTTAACACCGTCACGCATTTTTGCAATAGTTTCTTTATTAATAATACCTTTTGTTTCAGCGTTAAATGGGAGGTGTAAAGAGATATAATCAGCTTCTTTATAAACTTCGTCTGCAGTTTTAACAACCTTAACTTCGGGTTTGAGTTTTAAAGCGGCAGAAACCGACAAAAAGGGGTCTGTTCCAACAACACGCATACCCAAAGAAACAGCAATATTAGCAACTAAAGCACCGATTGCACCTAAACCCACAAGACCCAAAGTCTTACCTTTTATTTCTGTTCCGCCGAAATTCCCTTTGCCTTTTTCAACTAATTTTCCGACTTCAGCACCTTTACCCTTAAGTGATTTAGCCCAATCAATACCCTCTGCTATCTTTCTTGAAGATAACAAAAGTCCTGCAACAACTAATTCTTTAACCGCATTTGCATTAGCTCCGGGAGTATTAAATACCACTATACCCTCTTCGGAACATTTTTCAACGGGAATATTATTTACGCCTGCACCGGCTCTTGCAATTGCCAAAAGATTAGATTTAAATTCTGTTTCAAGCATATTAGCAGAACGCACAAGT
>JAISIJ010000396.1 GCA_031262245.1 Oscillospiraceae bacterium
ATTCAAAATATCTTTGGGAACTTGAAGATTATTTTAAAGGTAAAATTACTCGTGTGTGGTTTAAAAACAAGGAACACAGTTGGAATAATTTCAGTACACGCGTAGATTTTGATAAAAAAATATCATTTGAAGGTAATGACGAATACTATATCCGAAATCGCTATACTGACAATTTTTATAAAGGGTTTCTGAAATACCATTTATTCTCACGTTCGAGTTGTTATGATTGTAATTTTAAAGGACATAATCGTACAGCAGATTTAACCCTTGCTGATGCTTGGGGCATAACTCTGCGTTTTAATGGTGCTGATAATAAACACGGTATTTCAACGGCTATTGTAAATAGTGATAAAGGAAAAATTTTACTTGACAAGACTTCCGAGAATTTTATAATGGAAGAACACACACTTGCAGAAGTCAAAAAAGGAAATTTAAACTTTGATAATTGTGTGAAAAAAGGACAGTACAGCGAATATTTTTATGAACAACTAAGAGCAGGAAAGCGATTTTCAAGTATAATAACGAATATTACAAATCTAACAGCAAAAGAAAAATCAGGTGTTCCCATTACTACACCGACAATTATAATTCCGAAAAATAATTCTTGGGATGATTTGATTGCACAAAAAAAGATAATCATTTACGGGAAAAACGGTATAAACATTGACCCTAACGCAAAACTGAATATCGGCGGAAGACTCTCTATTAATGTAGACGTTGTCGGAGAGGCGGATAATTGTTGTCAGATTCTTGTGCAAAAAGGTGCAACCTTAGAAGTTCGCGGTAATTTTAAATTATATTTTAATAACTATATAAAGGTATTTCCCGGGGCAAAACTTACTCTCGGTTCGGGTTATATTAACCGAAACGGTTCCATAACTTGTAGTAACAGTATATCTATCGGTGATGGTTGCGTTATTGCACCATATGTTAAAATACTTGATTCTGATTTCCATACAATTATGGACGAAAACGGTGTTCGTATTAATCCACCTGCACCTGTCGTTATTGAAGACCATTGCTGGATTGGATATGATGTTACAATTATGAAAGGTGTTACAATCGGTACAGGGTCTGTTATAGGAGCGGGTAGTGTTGTCAATAAATCAATACCTCCGCATTCACTTGCGGTGGGTGTTCCGGCTAAAGTTGTAAAGGAGAATATAACTTGGAAATAAAACTAAGATGCAGTAATGTCGTTGTAACCGGAGGTGGCTCGGGGATAGGATTTGCAATCGCAAGAGCATTAATCGCCGAGGGTGCAAAAGTTACCATAATAGGTCGTAATACCGAGAAACTTGAACGGGCAAAAGCAGAAATTAATAATACCAATCTGTTTATATACCCTTGGGATGTTCAAAATTCGGATAATCTTCCGCAAAGATTCATTGACATTGCATCAAAAAGCGGTCAGGTAATTGACGGTTTCGTGAACAACGCCGGTATTTATAAAGGAGTCGGTGGTTGGGGTGTATGGAAAGAAACTGATGAGATTTGGGATTCTACTTTCAATATTAATCTGAAAGCACCTATATTTATAACACGTGCTATGGCAACATATATGCACGACAATAAAATTCACGGTAATATATGTAATGTATCAAGCGTTACCGGGACAAGAGAAATTACTTCTGCTTATGGTGCAAGTAAGCTGTCATTGATTTCAATGACAAAAGGTATGGCTCGTGAAGTTGCTAATATGGGTATTGTAATAAACGGTGTTGCACCGGGTGTAACCTCAAGTGAGATTAACGGCAACAGAACGGGAGTATATAAAGCTCACGCTATCGGTAGAATTATTGAGGCTGAAGAAATTGCAAAATGTGTCTTGTTTATGATGAGTGAAGTCGGAAGTATAATTATAGGTGATACATTGATTGCTGATGGAGGGTATTTAAGTGTTCATTGATACAAAAACTTATTGTAATGTCCTTAGCGAAACCTTTGCCGCAAATGCAGATTTGAAATTTTCACATTTTGAGATATTAGAACAATTAGGAGTGGGTGGTAAATATGTCGGATGTTGTCAAACGCCGTCAGGAGATATTTACTGCATAAATAACTTGTCGCCGAATGTTTTGGAATATAAAGACGGAAAGTGTTCTTTTTTGGGTAATATTCAAGGTTTGAAATTCGGTTACAGCGGAGGAGCGTATTATCCTAAAGACGGGTGTGTTTACGGCTTCCCGAGAAATTCTAATAAACTATTGAAAATTGACCCAATTAATCATACCGCTGAGGAAATACCTCTTGATATAAATTATCCTATGCCGATTAAAAGTCCCGGTGTATTTAATCATCATTACGGAGGGGCTCTTGTAGGAGATTATTTGCTCTGTGTTCCGAGATTTTCAAGAGATTTTCTTTTTATTGATTTACGAGATTACAGCATAAAAAAACATACCTGTGCAAGTGATGTTCACTGTAATGGGGCGGTATTACATCCAAATGGGAATGTTTATTTCACTCCGTATGCAAATTCACCGGTCATTGCTTATGATAGTAACAGCGGAAAATTCCGCAGAATATGTAACAAAATTCCCATAAATTGTTTTAATGGGGTAACTTATGTTGACGGCAATGTTTACAGTATCGGCAATGGCGGTATTTTGAAAATCGATACAGAAAAAGACACCGCTGAAATCGTATTGACGAAAACAGTTGACGGCATACCGATTACAGGAATTTATGGTACCAAATTGCATTTCAACGGAAAAGTTTACGGTGTTCCGGGTAATTCAATACATCTTTTTGAGTTCGACCCTGTGGAAAATATATGTTTATCAGTCGGTCAATTTGATGATGGAAAATTTAATAACGCCAAGTGGGCAGGTGGTTCACTTATGCCAAATGGGGATATATTTTTAGTACCGGCATTCGGCAGGTATACAGCGGTATGTAAGTTCGAAAACAGTGAAATAAAATTTACGGATTCTATGAAAAATTTGCTCTGTTCTCCTTATTTGAATGGTTATTAATGAGATTAATTGTGCGGTATTTGGTTTCGTTTTTTAAAAGTTATATCATTTTTTTTGAGAGCCTTAAAAATTGCAACGGTGCTGCAGTTAAAGTGTTCTCCTATTTCGGAAAGATAAGCGATTATAACCGAGTCTGCACGCCATAAAAAAGATGAGTGATTAGTGGTTAGTGATTAGTTTATACGCTTCAATCAAAAAAGACAAGGGTGTTAACTCTTGTCTTTTTTTCATAATCACGCTTTACCCCGGATGTGAGGAGGGTTAGTTTCTGTCTTTTATTTTTTGTGTGAATGAGTTTTTGGTTCACGTTTTAACTGTCCTCTGCACCCTGTTCCATGTCAACGCTTTACCCCGGATGTCATAACGTTTAATTCATGTCTTTTATTTTTTCGTGGGGTTCTGCACAGAGCCTGTGTCCCCGACCCCACACCCCGGTTAAGGGGTTTCACCCCTTAACAATCCCGTTTTTAATTGGTGGTCTGAGTGGTCGGGGACACAGGCTCTGTGCGTAGTTAGTGAACGCGTGGGCAATCACTCTCGATTAGATTAGTTAACGCTATGCGTTAACCAATCTAATCATCGCCTCCTCGGTCTTTTCTCTGTCGCCGAACGCTGTGAGTCTGAACCAGCCCTTGCCATTCTCACCGAATCCCTCACCCGGTGTTCCCACAACCTGCAACTCATTCAGCAAATAATCAAAATACTCCCAACTGCCCATTCCGTTCGGACACTTGAACCAAATATACGGCGAATTCTTCCCACCGGTATATTTGTAACCCAGTTTGTCCATTGTTGCCGCAATAATCTTCGCATTCTCTTGATAATACGCAATATTCTTCTTAATCTGCATCTGACCCTCATCTGTAAACACCGCAGCAGCACCGCATTGAACAGGATACGAAACACCGTTAAACTTGCTCCCCTGACGTCTGCCCCAAATTCCCGAAACAGGCACATCTCCCGCTTTAAGCTCCTTCGGAATAACCGTGTAGCCACATCTCATTCCGGTAAACCCTGCTGTTTTCGACAGACTGCACATCTCAATCGCACATTCTCTCGCACCGTCTATGGCAAAAATGCTCCTCGGAATGTCGGGGTCGGTGATGAACGCCTCATATGCCGCATCGTAAATGATGATGGCATTATTCTTCCTCGCATAGTTAATCCAAATTTTCAGTTGCTCGGCGGTGTAGGCACTTCCGGTCGGATTATTCGGGCTGCAAAGGTAGATTATATCACAAGCCACATCGAGGTCGGGCATAGCGGAAAAATTGTTCTCTTCGTTGCTTGCGGCGTAGATGATTTTTCTTCCGGACATTTTGTTGCTGTCGGCATAGACAGGGTATACCGGGTCGGTGAGGAGAATTACGTTTGAATTGTCAAATATGTCCACAATATTACCGCAATCGGACTTAGCACCGTCATTTATGCGAATTTCGTTCGCATCGATTTCAACGCCGAAACCTTTGTAATATCCGCTCACAGCCTGCTTTAAGAAGTCGTATCCCGCACCGCTGTCCTCGTATCCTTTGAAAGTTTCTTTGACGCCCATTTCGTCCGCACCTTTTTTGACGGCGGCAACGACAGCGGGTGCTATGGGCAGAGTTACATCGCCTATTCCCATGCGTATAATTCTGTCAATCTTGTCGGGATTTTCGGTTTTGAACTTGTTGATTTTCTCTGCAATGGTGATAAAGAGGTAATTTTTTTCGAGAGTAAGAAAGTTTTCATTTAATTTTGGCATAGTTTTATTTTCCTTTATTTTTAAATTTTGCATTTTTTGAATCGGGATATTCATATAATTAAGTATAGCGTAAATGAGCGGTTGTCAACGCATAGGCATGACACTAACCCTATTATATCATAAAACAGAAAAAAAGTCAACAACAAAATCCAAAAATACAAAATAAAAAAAGGGAATTAAAAATTATGTTCAAGAAAATCACAATTGCCGGATTATCAGTTCTTTTTCTATTATCATCACCGATAATTGCAACCTCAATTACTCACGGCTTTAATGAACTAAATAATTTCACTTCGCTATTTGCTCCGAGGGCAGGCAGCGTTCTTTCCGATTACGGCTTTGATGAGAAACTTGCTTATGAGAATTCCCGCTTGGATTCCCACATTGCTACCGAAGTTGAAAGTGACGGCGAACCGGTATCTGCGGCGTCTGAAACAAATCCTATGCCTTATCCCGACTTTCGCACTCTGAAAAATAAATCTGCAAGAATAATCCCCATGACATACAAAAAAGCAAACGGCAATAGCTATGTCAATCTCGATGTGGCAGGGCAGGTGCGGAATAAAACCACCATTCCGAACACCGCTCTCCTTGAAGAAAGCCGAAAATATCCCGAATGGAAAGTTGAATTCAATTCAAACGAACCGCAAGTTTTGATAATGCACACGCACACCACCGAATGTTATGAAGAGTTTGAACGTGACTACTACGACAATTCATTCGGATATCGCACCACCGACTCGAAATACAATATGACCGCAGTAGGTGAGGAAATAAAAAAAGAACTCGAAAACCTCGGCGTTAA
>JAISIJ010000399.1 GCA_031262245.1 Oscillospiraceae bacterium
GTTGAATTTGTCAAAATGAATAAAGTTACAATATACAATATTTATTTACATTACTTAATAAAATTGAATGAAAAAAAAAGGAGACAAGAGAATTATCAAAACAATAAAAGCAAGACCCAAAAACATAATTAAGGTGATGTCAAAAAACTACGATCCAGTGGAGACAGTTTCACCTGGTGAATCAATAATTGTTGAAACAGCAGGTCCCAAGATACATATTCCCACAGAATATGAAACTAACACAGCAGATTTACCGGTACACAAAACACACTTAAGAGCATTAAAACGTCGATTACTCATTACCGGTCCCATTTGTATTGATGGTTGCGAAGCTGGTGATATAGTTAAAATCGAAATAGCTGATATCCAAATTATGGATGATGGCTTAATATGGACAGGAAATTGGCTTGGAATTTTAAAAGATGACATACCATATGGATTGAAAGACGAGGTTTCAAAGATACTTCAAGATGATACATCAAGTGATCTCCCACATGCCATTAAAGAAAAAATCCATTATACGGAAGAAGCGAAGAAGGCTCTTCATCCTTTTATCGGAACGATTGGTGTAGCCCCAAAAGGGGATGACATAAATTGTTTAACACCTACGTTACACGGTGGAAATATGGACGTGCCATTCCTGACGAAAGGGAGCAAGCTATACCTTGTTGCACAGGTTAAGGGAGGAATGCTTGCGTTAGGTGATGTTCATGCCGCTATGAGTGAAGGTGAGACACTTGGTACAGGTGTTGAAATTGGTAGTATGGTGACTCTTAAAATTGATGTGATTAAAAAGAAGCCTTATTTTAATAATCCACTGATTGAAACCGATGAATACTTTATTATTGTTGATTCGTATGAGAATCCGCAAGTGGTCAAGGATAGATGGAAAAAAATAAAAGGGAAAAAACAAGAAACGAAAGAGTATAATCAAATTATTGAATCTTTACTTGCTGGATATGAATCAGAGAGACTGTTGGATAAGTTGAGCATAGCATTAATCAAACTTTTAAATAAGAAAAAAGGAATGTCGACTTATAAAGCTGTGACTGAATTTCATCTACATGGCGGAATAAGAACTGTACAATCCGTGAACCCAAATTGTACCTGTATATCTTTAATCCCCAAGAAAATCCTTACTTCGACACAAATATATTAAAAGGAGGAATTAGTATATGCCAATCTTTTCGGGAGAATGGTCTGGTATTCCTAATGTTTTTATTACACTAATATTAGGAATTGTGTTGGTAACAATTGCTTCCGTGATAGCATATCAGATGAATGTAAGATTTGCTCTCAAGGAAACTTCTTCTAAGAATCAGATACCAAAAGACACTGTGTTCAAGTTCACAATGGTTGGTTTGGTGGTTGCTTTATATATGATGGTAACCTTTACGTCAGCTAAAAACTGTAGTCTCATCATTGCCGGAAAAGAGTATTTTATAATTGCAGGATCTCTAATGTATCCTGTTCTTGCTTACGGTCTTGACATTATAGATGAGTTTTTAGGAAAGAAATATGCAAAAATTTCAGTGCATGTTCAACTGCTTTCAAGAATCTTGGTAACGATATATCTTTTATGGATTATCTACTTACCTGCACCAACCGGGGAAACTGAAAATTTTATTATGTTTCGAGATTTGATGGGTATTTTGCCAAGAGTGACGGTTGCTAGTGTTATCGCAAATTACATAAGTTCTTTATTAGACATTTCTATATTTTCTAGAATTCGTGAGGCTACATATGATAAGAATCAGAAACGGGCGAGAAAATTATGGATGAGATCAAGCGTTTCGTCTTTTGTTAGTTTATCTTTTAATGTTGCTATGTTTTCCTTTATTGCATTTGTTGGAAGCAGACCAATAATACAAATTTTTCAAACTATAATTTTTTCAATGTTAGTGCGTTTTATAATGAGCTTATTGGAGATTCCTTTTCTCTATCTTTTAAGGTGGTTGGGAATGAAAGGAGTGTTTGTAAATTCATATGAAGAAACAGTATGACCAAATATATGGATGGTTCGCGTAATCTCAAAACAGATGCTACCTTTTACAATTATTTTTCATTACATTACTTTCCACTAGTCATGGTATAGCCTTTTATATATTAAGCTTTCATGTATTGTTTGATGCGAGCATTGGTTGATTGACTTATAATGATTTATCAATATAATATAATTATAGAAAAGGTGTAAATTGATGGAGTTTCAGTGGGACGAAAATAAAAACCAAATCAACCAGCATAAGCATGGAATATCTTTTGAGGAAGCTGCAACGGTATTTTATGATGAAGCTGCGCTGGTAAGAGATGATCCGGATCATTCAGAAGATGAAGAGCGCTTTGTAATTCTTGGGGTAAGCAAAAGGAATAATTTACTTGTTGTTTGTCACTGTTATAGGATTTCGGAAACTGTAATTCGTATTATTTCTGCAAGAAAAGCCACTAAAACAGAGAGAAGATTCTATGGAAAGTGAGGGAATTGAAATGCGTGCTGAATATGATTTCTCTAGTGCAAAGAAAAATCCGTATTTAGAACTGTTAAAAAATCAGGTGACAATCACTCTCGACGAAAATGTAGTAAACTTTTTCAAGAAGCAATCTGAAAGTGTAGGTATACCTTATCAGAATTTAATTAATCTCTATCTGCGTGATTGCATGGTGCATGACCGTCACCC
>JAISIJ010000418.1 GCA_031262245.1 Oscillospiraceae bacterium
AATGAAACTCTACAATATCACCATCCGAATCTTTTGCAGTTAGTTTATTAGTAAGACTTTGCAATGAGATAATACACTCAATAGTTGCATCATTACTAATATTAATACTAAAGGCAATAAAATCGAATCCATGATCACTTGCTTGTTTAGAAAAAAAATCAATAGTATAGTTAGGTGCTAAAAAATCAAGTTGAGTTACTATTGTGGCGTCATTAACAATGTTGCGAATTTGCACATCAAGTTCACTAATAGAAACTGATGTACTGCTATCATCTAAGCAGAAGGTCAAAAAGAAACGAGTTCGTGGGTAAAAATTCCGTTTCCGCTGAATTAAATGAGCGATTTTGGATTTTACAAATAAGTCCCTATGAAAAGGAGTGTTAATGTAACTACTAATCGCAATATCAGCAGAAAATGTAGCGTTTATGTAGTCGATAATCGAATACATAAGTTTGGTGTAACTATAAGAAACTTTTTTGTTAGACATAGCTCGAATTCTCCTTCAGTATATTGCCTTAAACAATTATATAAAAACCCAATAGGGTTGAATCGAGAGTAATTATATCATTTGCAGGACCACATGTCAAATTTATGTAAATCTGACTATTACTACTTGAATATATTAGAATTACATGATAATATTTTATTGTTTATATGGGGGTATGGTGTTAATGGTAGCATGTCGGTCTCCAAAACCGCTGGTGAGAGTTCAAATCTTTCTGCCCCTGCCATATAATAAATATAAATATCTTACCAGAACTTGACAATTTACATAAAGTATATTAAAGTTATATAAATCCTAAATATTTTAGGGTAAACTGTCGAAAATGGTAAAGCTAAAGGAGGCAAAGCGCTATGAAACAAACCATTCTCAGTGGTATCCAACCGTCAGGTATACTGACACTTGGTAATTATCTTGGAGCACTTCGTAATTGGGTAGCTATTCAGAATGACTATGACTGCAAGTATTTTATTGCAGACTTGCATTCCATAACAGTCACTCAAGATCCGAAAACGCTTCACGAGAACATCAAGAAGACCGTTATGCAGTATCTTGCATGCGGACTTGATCCGGATAAAAACACAATTTTTATCCAATCCCATGTTCACGAACACGCTGAACTTGGATGGATCCTCAACAATTCAACCTATATGGGTGAGATGGAAAGGATGACACAATTCAAGGACAAGTCGGCAAAACAAAAAAAAGACAGTGTAAGAGTTGGACTTTTCGATTATCCTGTTCTTATGGCAGCAGACATTCTTCTGTATGATGCGGATTTGGTTCCTGTTGGGGAAGACCAAAGGCAGCATCTTGAAATAACGAGGACAATCGCTAGGAGATTCAATTCTCAATATGGCGATATCTTCAAAATTCCGGAAGGATATATCTCTGAGGCAGGAGCAAGGATTATGAGTTTGCAAGATCCATCGAAAAAGATGTCAAAATCGGATTCAAATCCGAATGCATACATCTCGCTCTTGGATGCAAAAGACGTAATCATCAAGAAGTTTAAAAAAGCTGTAACTGATTCGGAGAATGTCGTAAGATATTCTTCCGAACAACCCGGAGTTCAAAACTTAATTAATATCTACTCCTGTATCACTGGTAAAACAGCTACAGAAGTAGAAAAAGAGTTTGAAGGAGCTGGGTACGGAACTTTCAAGGTTACTGTTGGTGAAGCAGTAGCTGACACATTGGCAATGATTCAAGCAAAGTATGAGGAATTAAATTCCCCTGAAAATGAGGATTTTCTAAAAGATGTGTACGCGAAGGGAGCAGAACGTGCAAGACTTCTTGCTACACCAAAACTTCGCCAAGTTTACGAGGCTGTTGGTTTTATCGTCTGATAGACAGTACAAAGGTCAAATTTGACCGAAACCCAAAATGGAGGGTGTGCATCATAATGTGCACATCCTCTTATTTTTATCAAAAAGGGCTGACAAACAGATATTGAGCACGTTACAATCAAATTATCTAAAAAGAAATGGGGTGATTTGATGGTAAAAATAGAAGAATTACATGAAGTAATTGATGATAACATATTAGATTATTTATCTCAAAAAAGATGCAAAACCTTATCTGAAAAAAGCAAAAAAGAGAATAAAACTCTTAATAAATTATACAAAAATTATGAAAGTATTAATGCAGAATTGTTTGGAAAATTGGATAGTTTGAATATTAAAAGCCGAGAAAAAAACAATCTAAAAAATGTTATAAAAACATATGAAGATTCAATAACAGATGTAGCATCACATTTCGATGAAACAATGTATAAATCAGGAGTAATTGATGGAATAAATTTGATTTTAGAAAGTAAAAAAACATCTGTAAATGAAAATTATTTTATGAAAAATGATTAAGTTTTTTAATAAAAACTAACTAAAAAAATCTCCCAGCGGTCAATAAGGGTTTTAGGGATTTTCCCTAAACAGTAAAAAAGGGGGTCAAAACCCCATGCTGGCGAACTGAAGGTACCAAAAATGCCACCCCTAGTTCGGGGCAAAACAGGTTTTGCTAAAAATAGTATGCTTCACTTCGTTAGCATACTATTTTTGAATTTGAAAGATAAAATTAATATGTACAAATTTTCGGTAAACACATATGATAATACCGAAAAAATGTAAAAAACGAAATTGGATTCTGACTTTTGGAAATTTTTTAAAATCCGACATATTGACACTGCTTAAAAGAGTGTTATAATGACAATGAGTGGTGCTCAAGAAACTTTCGAAGCCTTGAGTCATTTTTATATTATAAATGTAACACATAGAATTGGTGGATTTGTGCCAAATGAATATTTTAATAATTTCTATGAAGCAATATATGAAATTATTAAAATATATAATAGAAAATAAGAATTTTCATATAGTATTTCAACAAAATCCATGATAAAATACCATAAACTAACAGAAAAGAGAAATACACGAAATTATAAATAGATAAAGTATTCAAGAAAATTTGAAAATAAAGTATATAGTAATAAAGAAAATATAAGGGTACATACTAGAAAATATCTAGGAATTGTGCTAAAGATAAACGGACTTTAACTATATTTTAAAGCTTAAGGAGGGAAATCATATGAATGAATTAGATATAAATTTTAGCGAAGTGATTAAAATGATTGAAATTCGTAGACAAAATGCTTATAGAAAAGTCAATGAAGAAATTGTTTCATTATATTGGGAAATTGGAGAATATTTAAGCGAAAAGGTAAATAATCGGCGGTTATGGTGAAAATATTGTAAAAAGTTTAGCAGAATTTATAAAAAATAATAATCCTAAATTAAGGGGATTTAATGAACGTGGTTTATGGAGAATGAAGCAATTTTACGAAACATATAAAGATTTTGAAAAACTGTCACCGCTGGTGACACAATTGAGTTGGACTAATAATTTATTAATTTTAAGCGGTGCAAAAACAATTGAAGAAAAAGAATTTTACATCAAAATGGCTCTTAAAAATAAATATTCAAAGCGTGAATTAGATAGACAAATTTCTACTGCATATTTTGAGAGATATATGGTGGCAAGCGATAAAGCAAATCAAAGTATTACTAAAACAATAGACGAAGATGATTATCCTAATACTAGAATACTTGATACCTATACTTTAGAATTTTTAGATTTACCAAATAATTATAAAGAAAAAGACTTACAATCTGCAATTGTAGATAATATGAAAGATTTTATTTTAGAAATTGGTAAAGATTTTACCTTTATGGATAAAGAATATAAGGTGCAAGTTGGGAATCACGATTTTTTCATAGATTTATTATTTTATAATCGTGCATTTTCTTGCTTAGTAGCATTTGAACTTAAAATTGGTGAATTTAAGCCAGAGTATATTTCAAAAATGGATTTATATTTAGAAGCACTAGATAGACAAGAAAAAAAGCAAAATGAAAACCCAAGTGTAGGAATAATTTTATGCTCTAATAAAGATGAAAAAGTTGTAGAATTTGCAATGAGCAGAAGTACCTCTCCTACTCTTGTAGCACAATATAAAACAGAATTAATAGATAAGAAATTATTACAAGATAAATTAAAACAAATTACAGATATTTTACAGGAACCTACTGAAACTGAAGGACTTGATAACTAAGCAGACAAATCTACTTTAAGAACTAATATTAAAAAATCAGGTGAACCCTACCAATAAGTGGGAGCTGTAAATTCAAGACAAAGATTTTTAAGTCTTTGTCTAATTTTTTATGCAAATTTTTATAAAAATGTCCCGTTTTGTGTATCTCAATTCGACTTATCTAGTAGGAAGATAAATTTTCCGAATTAGAGAGAGTGAGGTACCGATATGAGTACAAAAAATTTTGTAATAAATTTTCAAAATCTTCAATATTCTTAAATTAGAACTGCAATTTGAAAGTGAGGTAATGGTATGTCTAATGATATTGAAGAAAAAGTAATTTATGAAATAGATAATAAGAAATATACTGTAGTAACAAGAGTAGTAGATAATGAA
>JAISIJ010000467.1 GCA_031262245.1 Oscillospiraceae bacterium
CAAAGGGGATTTTTTAAGCGAACTGGGTTAGATATTTGTTATTTGAAGAGGAAAGATTTTTGTATTTTAACTTACTCTGCCGTTCACGATAGTAAATATCCAACCCCGTACACTTAAAAAAAGCACCCGAACAGGGTGCTTTTTTCACACTAAGTCAAGCCACGTCAACTAAAGTGCCAACTATGAAAACAACTACGGAACTTCGATAGTTGCTGTTTCCTGCAACTAACAGAGGACTAAAGAATAAAGCAGATTAGGCCGTTGCAACCTTCGTTGATAATGCGTTCAAGGGTTTCGCCTATTTTTAAGCGTGCTTCAGAGGGCATATGCTCAAGTTTGCTGTGAAGTCCTTCATTGACAAGGGAGAGGAGAGATTTTCCGAAAATATTGCTGTCCCAGATTTTATTAGGGTTTTCTTCAAAATCTTTGAGGAGGAACATTAATAACTCTTCTGTCTGTTTTTCAGAACCGACAATGGGGCTTACAACAGTATTGATGTTGGCTTTCATAAGGTGTATTGAGGGTGCGGAAGCTTGAAGTTTAACACCGAATTTTGAACCTTGTTTGATTATTTGCGGTTCTTGTAAGCTGAGTTCTCCTGTTGTAGGCATAACAATACCGTAACCTGTTTGTTCAACTTCGTCAAGTGCGGGTTTGAATTTGTCAAATTCTTTCTTAATACTCATAAGATTAAGCAGGAGCGGCATTAAATCACTTTCACAATTAATATCCAAACCTGTTTCTTCTGAAAGGATTTTATAGAAAAGAGTAGGTTCAAGTAATACATCAATTGTAATACTGCCTTTACCTAAGTCCATTGATGCAATTTTAACTTCAACAACGTTAGGGCAAGCCTCTATACCGTATATAGCATCTTTAATTTCTCTTACATACTTAATATTGCTTGCGGAATTTCTGATACAGGAAAATACTTCTTCTTTAAGCCAATGTCCTTTTGCAAGGGTATTAATCCAAGACGGCATACATACATTGATTTCTTTTACGGGGAATTCATAAAGTATTTTGGTAATAACCTGTTTAATATCTTGTTCATTCAAGTCAACACAGTTCAAAGGCATAACAGTTGTACCGTATCTGTCAGTTAATTCCTCTGCCATTGCCAAAGCTTGCTCGGATTTGGGGTCGATTGTATTTAAAACAATCACAAAAGGTTTATGAAGACCTTGAAGCTCGGCGATAACCCTTTTTTCAACTTCTTCATATTCGTCACGGGGAATATCGGTAATTGTACCGTCAGTTGTAATAACAAGACCGATAGTAGAATGTTCGGAAATAACTTTTTGTGTGCCGACTTCTGCCGCCATATTAAAAGGTACTTCCTCATCAAACCAAGGTGTTTGAACCATTCTGGGTGCTTCGTTTTCGATATATCCCAAAGAAGACGGAACAATATATCCCACACAGTCAATCATTCTTACGTTGAATTTTGCACCGTCGTCAAGGTTCACTTCAATAGCCTCTTCGGGGATAAATTTCGGTTCGGTTGTCATAATGGTTTTGCCTGCGGCAGATTGGGGTAATTCGTCAATTGCTCTGACTTTTTGATAGCCGTCATTGATATTGGGAATAACAAGGTTTTCCATAAACTTTTTTATAAAAGTGGATTTACCTGTTCTTACAGGACCTACAACTCCGATGTAAATATCGCCGTTTGTTCTCTCGGATATATCTTTATAGATATCTCCTCTGCTTGTGTCAACTGCAACGCTGCTGCTTGGGGTGCTGTAGTTGGGAGTTGCACTGTAATTGGGCGTATAACTGTAGTTAGGAGCGGAGCTGTAATTAGGTGCGGGACTGTAAATTTGTGCATTACTGTAGTCGGGAACAGTACTGTAATTTTGTACTGTGCTATAGTCGGTTGCTGAAGTATTATCGGTTACGTCACTATAGTCTTCAACTATTTTACTGTCGGTTTGAGGAAGACTTTCTGTTAAAATGTTTTTATTACTTTCGGAAGCGAGCATATTTTTTCTCCTTAACAAATTAAATTTTTAAACTATGCCAAAATGGGAATTAATATCATACTGTCAGCGGCAAGAGCGGAAGCATTTTCAAGCTGTTCATTTTCGTCAACAATGCTGTTCACAGATGAATTATAACGTTTTGCAATATCCCAAAGGTTTTCGCCTTGAGAGCCGTAATATAATTTTAAAGCATAATCGCCCTGTGTTTCGAGGGGTGTTGAGGAATCGAAATTAATATCCGTCAATGCTTCATATTCCTCTGAATTTGTAACCGTTGCAGAGATTTTAATATCATTTTTGATTGATATAGTAGAATTTGTATTAAGGGTATATTGTGTGCCTGCCGGTGTAACATCAACATCTACTGTGCTTAAAGGTGTTACTTTATCATATTGAATTGTATAGTCAAAGGGCTGATTATTATCAATAGTAAAAGGTGTTCCGTCTGCATTTGTTCCGATAACAGTATTAACCGCCATACCGCTGACTGTAAATTCGCCGTTACCCACATTTACGTTGACATTTGTAATATCTGTCCATATATCGTGTATAACTGTTTCCTGTTCGGGGGTTTGCAAATCAGATTTAAAAGCAGTATTCTCACGGATACTTACAGGGGTTGTTTCAAGTCTGATTTTTGAAGTCGAATATTCACAGGGATAAGAAGTTGAATATGCGTCTGTTACAATCTCGCCATTACACACTTTTGAAGCTTTTACAACAAGCAAAATTGCAACTTCGATATTTACTCGTTTAAATGCACCGTCAACCCCGCCTGTTGCAGTACTCTCAACATTGGAAAGTGTGGGAGTTACCGTTACATCGTAAGTATCATCTACTCCGTCAACATCAATAATCTGTTTATAGGGGATAGTAACTTCAAGAGGTTCTAATGAGGGTTTACCCTCTTTTTCACAGGAATAAAGGAATTTTACGACTGTTTCGCCGCTTGCAACAACTTTATTTGCAATAACCTTTTTCTCCCCGGGAATAACAACAGCGTCAGAGGCAACAATAGACTGAATAGACGGTTTAGAAGCATTAATCTCTGTTTCTTCTGAAAGATTGATTTGCTTTTCGCCGCTTAATTTGCCCCCTGCATATTTAACCTGTTCTTTTTTCAATTGAGAGTTACAACCTGTTGCATCGGTAATAATCTCCTGTTTACGGTCGGCGGTAACTTTAACTTTAATAGACACCGCACCCCTCAAGTCAATTCTCTTTGAGTTAACCGCTCTGCAATTAACATAATCAACTTTCGGACACAAACAAACCTCAACATTCTCATAACTCTTACCGAACTCAACTACCTTAGTATAATTAAGTTTTTGTTTCAAACACTGCAACGCATTAGAATTTTCACTCAAATACATAACAGTAATATTAACAACCAAATCATAACTCGCCCTATCCGCCGCTATCGAACGTGAAACCACTCTCGGTTTAACTTTCGTCTTAACAATCTTAAAAATCTCCGGGCAATAATCAGGCAACACATAATCTAACTCAATACTCTGTTCCTGTAACCCATCATACACTGTTTCATTCACAGCGACCATATTTCTATTAACCTTAAATTCCATCTTTCTTTACCTCTCTATTTGTTTTAGGGAATTGCAGCTATCGAAGTTCCGTAGTTGTTGTGGTAGTTGGATAGTCAGTTGACATTGGTTTACTTTTCTATTGTTACCTGTAAACCGATACCCCTAAAGTTCCCTATTTGTTGTGATAGTCGGAAAGTCAGTTGACGTTGACTTAACTTGTTTTTTTGTGTTACTGTTAACTTATCTGACTTTTTTACTTCGCAGTTGTTATCTATATTGTAGTCAACTCTATCTGACATTGTTTTACTTGCAGTCATATAGAGTTACTATAAAATATGCTTGTCACACTCGTATTATGACTTAAATTCTAAAATGTAATATTTCAACAAAAATAAGTCTACTTTGTAACTCTTTTTAATAATCGGTTAAAAATCGGTATATTTTCTCTAAAACTTGACACAATAATTATAAAATGTTATGATGTAGCAATACCCTTTTTGCTTTAGCAAAATGAATTGCTACCACCGCCGAGAAACGGCGGTGCAACGGCGTAGCCGTTGAGCGTTGACATTGAATTTATTTCAATGTCAACAAGATTTATAAAAGGGGTTAGTCAGTTTTGGATAATAAAATTTTAGATAATAACAATATATTAAACAATTGCAATGAAAATGAACAAAGCGAACAAGAAACACAAAAAGATAATGAAAATATCTCAAAAGAGGAAGCCAAACAAGACTTAATACAGTCAACAGGGGCAGTAATCAGCGAAAATTCTAAGTATCTGATACATTGCCTGTCAATAATAGGTCAGGTTGAGGGGCATTATATCCTTCCTCCCCAAAATAAAACAACTAAATATGAGCATATCATTCCCTCTCTCGTTGCAATTGAACAAGACCGTTCTATTAAAGGACTTGTAATCATATTAAATACTGTAGGCGGAGATGTTGAGGCAGGTTTGGCAATTGCGGAGCTTATTGCAGGAATGAAAACCCCAACAGTTTCACTTGTCGTGGGCGGCGGTCATTCAATCGGTGTTCCTCTTGCGGTTTCTGCCGATTGTTCTTTTATTGTTCCCACGGCGACTATGACAATTCACCCTGTGCGAATGAACGGCTTAGTGTTGGGTATCCCTCAAACTCTTTCATATTTTGACAAAATCCAAGACAGAATCACAAATTTTGTTACAGCCAACAGCCATATCTCCCCGGACTATTTCAAAGAGCTTATGCACAAAACAGGGGAGCTTACAATGGATGTGGGTTCGGTTGTTGAGGGTGCAAAAGCCGTTGAAATCGGACTTATTGACAAATTAGGCGGACTTTCGGATGCAATAACCGAATTATACCGTTTAATTGAAAACACAGAAGAACGCTATGCGTAGCATAGCAATTAACAATTAGTAATGAGTAATTAATAATTATTAATTATTAATAATTAATTATAAATGATGACATATGGATTTATTGGAAACTATTATACAGGGTATAATTCAGGGTTTAACAGAATTTTTACCTGTTTCAAGTTCAGGGCATTTGTCACTTTATCAACATTTTACGGGGAATAGCGGAGAGGCAAGTTTTACGCTGTCAATGGTATTACATTTGGGAACATTATTAGCGATATTTATTGCTTTTCGTAAAACCGTTTGGAGTATTATAACACTTAAAGATATGCGGTTTGTGGGAATGATGTGTATCTCCCTGCTTTTACTTATTCCTTTTTATTTCTTCAAAGATTTTGTTGAAGAGATTTCAACCGACAATGATATTGTTATTGAGGGTTGCTGCTTCCTTTATACCTCCGTACTGTTGTTTTTAGCGGATAAATGGGGTAAAGGGCAGAAACAAAAAAAAGACATTACTGTTAAAAATGCCGTAACTGTTGGTATTTTCCAAGGGATAGCTTTAATGCCGGGGATTTCCCGCAGCGGTTCAACTATTTGTGGCGGACTTTTCAGCGGTTTTGATAGAAAATTAGCAGTTGAATATAGCTTTATCTTAGGTATTCCCACAATCTTAGGCGGTTGTGTGTTAGAATTAAAAGATATGGGCAACGAACATATCTCGAATGCACAATGGGGTTCTTACGGTATTGGATTTTTAGTTGCATTAATCGTCGGTTTACTCTCTATAAAAATGGTTAATTGGCTGATTAAGTCTGATAAATTTAAAGTTTTTTCAATATACACAGGGTTATTGGGTATAGTTACTATAACGTTAGGCTTAATAGGCGTTTAAGCTTACGTAATTAGTAATGAGCAATGAATAATGGTTGTGCGGACTTCGTCCGCTGTTTGTTGTCGGCTAAGCTTACGCAATTAGTAATTAGTAATGAAGAATTAATAATTAAGAATAGAAAAAAGTGAAACCAAAGTCAGAGATGTGCCAACTGCCACAATAACTACGGAACTTCGAGAGTTGCGGTTCACAGGGAATAATAGAAAAGAGAAAAAGTCTGGGAATTGCCAACTACCACAAATGGTAGGGAACTTCGAGAGTTGCGGTTCACAGGAAAGAATAGAAAAGAGAAAAAGAATGGCGGAAAAAAAACCTACAGCTAAAGAAAAAATAACTGCACTTGAACAGGCTAAGGAAAATAAGTCAAAATTATGGTCGATTGGATTGTTTTTCAGCGGACTTTTAAGTTTTTGTTTGGTATTTATAGACGGGACAAGCGGTTGGTTGGCTATACATAATTTTTTGAGGGGCATTTTCGGGATTGGTGTAATTACTTTGCCGATATTGCTTTGTTATACCTCTGTTAAAATTGCAAAGGATAAAAATGCCGATACTATCCCGAGGAGATTATTTGCGTCTGTGGGGATAATGCTGTTGGTTTGCGGTTTTATCCAAATTTATACTAATAATATCAATGAAAATCTTGAATTCGGTGAAAAACTGAAGATGTTATATATCAACGGTAAGGATTTGAAAGGCGGCGGTTTTGTTTCCGCTTTGGTTGCAATGTCGCTTATAGGTGCATTCGGCAATACAGGTGCTATAATAATAGTATCTCTGCTTTTGCTTGTTTTCTTAATGCTTTTTACAAACACAAGCCCTATAGAGTTTTTCAGATTATGTACCGCTCCTTTCAGATACCTTGCAGGACGTGAAAGAAAAAGTAAAGTTGAGTTCAGCACAAACGGTGAAAATACTGCCGCTAAAGAAAGAAAAACAAAAGTACCTAAGCCGAAAAAAGAAAGTGTTTGGTCAAAAGAATACAAAAAACAGGAAGAACAGGTTTCAGACGGCGAAGAAATGTTGGAATTACCTTTTGATATTTCTGAACCCATTGACGCTCCGTTTAAAGATAAAAAAAGTAATAAACACTCTCCGCAAGCACCTCAACAGGAAACACTTATTGACGAAGAAACAGAGGAATTAATCCGAAAATCCCTTGAAAATAAAGCGAAAAATACCAAGATTTCCGTTGAGGAAGTGTTGGATATTCAGCGTGAAGTCACCGCTAATAAGGTTATTGAACAGGTTGAATATATCAAACCATATCTCACTATGCTGAAACAAGGGGTTAATAACTCCGATGATGCACAGGCAATTGAAGAAATGCGAATGAAAGCGGATTTACTCATTGATACGCTGAAAAGTTTCGGTGTTGAAGTGCGTATCACAGGAGTATTCAGAGGTCCTGCCGTTACAAGATATGAAGTCCAACCGGCGGCTGGTGTTAAAGTTTCAAAAATAACTTCTCTTTCTGACGATATTGCTTTAAACTTGGCGGCAAAAGGTATTCGTATGGAAGCTCCTATCCCCGGAAAATCTGCTGTGGGTATTGAAGTACCGAATACAAACAAAGATATTGTTTCCTTAAGGGACGTTTTGGAAAGTGATTTATTTAAAACCTCAAAGAGTAAACTCTCCTTTGCCGTGGGTAAAGATATTTCAGGTAATATCGTTGTGGGTGACGTTGCAAAAATGCCCCACTTGATTATCGCCGGTTCAACAGGTTCGGGTAAATCTGTTTGTACTAACTCGATTATTATGAGTATTCTCTATCATTCAACCCCCGAAGAAGTCCGTTTAATCCTTGTTGACCCGAAAATAGTTGAGTTTAAGATATATGACGGTATTCCACATTTGTTAATCCCCGTTGTAACCGACCCACGAAAAGCCGCCGGTGCTTTAAACTGGGCTGTTAATGAAATGGAACGCAGATATAAAATCTTTGCGGAAAATAACGTCAGAGAGCTTTCGGAATATAACGCAAAAATTATTAATGACGAGATTGAGGGAACAAAATTACCTCAAATCCTTATCGCAGTTGACGAGTTCGCCGACCTTATGATGACAGCCTCAAAAGAAGTTGAAGAATCTGTTTGCCGCCTTGCTCAAAAAGCAAGAGCCGCAGGTATGCACATAATCTTAGCTACCCAACGACCTACAACCAATGTTATTACAGGTTTGATTAAAGCGAATATCCCCAGCCGTATTGCGTTAAGTGTTATGGCACAAATCGACAGCCGTACTATCCTCGATACAGGCGGAGCGGAAAAGCTTTTGGGTTACGGTGATATGTTATATCTCCCCAACGGCACAAGAGAGCCTGTCAGAATTCAAGGCTGTTTCTGTTCAACAAAAGAGATTGAAGGTGTTGTTAATTTCATTAAAGCACAGGGTGAGGCACATTACAGCGAAGAAATTATGAATGATATTGAACGCAGTGCCCCTCTTGCAAAAGGTGAAGTTGCCAATGATGACGATACCTACCTTGACGGTGACGGCGATATTATGGAAAAAGTTATTAAAATTGCGGTTGATAACGGTCAGCTCTCAACTTCTATGATTCAGCGTAAATTGAAGTTAGGATATAACCGTGCCGCGCGCATAGTGGACGAGCTTGAAGAACAGGGAATAGTCGGTCCTGTTGACGGTGCGAAACCCCGCCGTGTCCTCATAACCCCACAGCAATATATGGAGCGTCGCAACAGCAAATGATTTTCTGATTTTTTAATTTTCTGATATTTCCTGTGTTTTGCAGTTATAAAGGTTCTCTATTTCTTTTCAGGGGATATTTAGTGTTGCTATAAAATTGATTTTGAGAGAGAGAAGATTAAAAAAACACAAAGTCAGCTAAAATGCCAACTATTAAGAGAATTACGGAACTTCGGGAAGTGTGTTTTCCTGAAATGAATAGAAAAGTAAAAAAGAACTTCGAGAGGTGTGTTTCCCTGAAATGGACAGAAAAGTGAAAAAGAACTTCGAGAGATGTATTTTCCTGAAATGAATAGAAAAGTAAAAAGATTGGGAATGGGCTGTATGCGATTTCCCTTTGACCGTAAAGAAACAGAGAATATGATAATCAAAGCAGTTGCCGAGGGGATTAACTACTTTGATACTGCTTATATCTACCCTAACAGCGAAAAGACTTTGGGAGATATTCTTCATAAACATAAACTCCGTGAAAAAGTCTTTATTGCAACAAAATTACCTCATCGAAAATGTAAAAAGTTTGAGGATTTCGACCTTTTTTTCAATGAACAAAAATCTCGCCTTAAAACAGATTATATCGATTATTATCTTATCCATAATATCAATGCTCTTTCAAACTGGACTGATTTAGAACGGATTAATATAAAAAAATGGATTGAGCAAAAGAAAGAAAGCGGAGAAATAATAAATATAGGCTTTTCTTTCCACGGTTTGCAAGCGGAATTTCTGAAAGTAATTGATGTTTATAACTGGGATTTTTGTCAAATTCAATATAATTATATGAACGAAAACTATCAAGCCGGAACAAAAGGTTTGAAAGCGGCGGCAACTAAAGG
>JAISIJ010000506.1 GCA_031262245.1 Oscillospiraceae bacterium
CATATCATTTATAATTTTCTGCTTTTCTGTCAATGGTTTTTCTCCTTTTAAACCCTTTTTAGGTGATAATATTTCCTCAGGGTTAGACCCCTTAACCTCCGCAATCTCCTTATTTAGCTCCGCTCTCGTTTTTCCCTGCCAACCCAACATTGATAACAGCATATCACCTTGATAAGTATTTGAATTATTAACCGCCATAGTCTATCCCTTCGGTTTCAAGTTTTTACAAATGGTTTGTGCAGTCTGTGAGAGGGGAAATGTGGTTATGGAGAGCGGGAGGGTCTGGTGTGGTGGGGTAGGTAATTAGGTTACTGAAATAAAATACTTAGGGTAATTAGGTTACTGAATCGGGTAATTTAACCTTAAAAACTACCCCTAAGGTATGATTTTAGGTAACAAAAAGGGTAATTCTACCCTTGAAAATTACCCCTGCATATCAACTTCTCAAAAACTACATTCTTATCGATAAAACATTTTCGCTCATCCACATCTTCAAACGCACTATAACCAATCAGCAACTTCATATACGCTACCTCAATCGAAACATCAGAAATAAAATTTACCCCCATATCAAGCATTTTCTTTGAGGTGCTGTACAACCGCATACCTGAATCGAATGGAGCAACGTAAAAATCAACACCGTTTTCATTACATTTCCTTGCAAACGAAAACAACTCACCGTTATCAACGCACGCAGTACCTGAATGATACAGCCCATACAACACCGCTTTTACCCCTGTATAAAGGGTAATATTCCTTAAATCCATTGTCGGGTGTGGTGCTATATACTGAACACAACAAACTTCTCTAAACTCGGGAATGTGAAAAGGAATGTGTGCCGAGAGTTTCGCAAGAGTCGGATTTTTCGGGTCGGAATTCAGCACAAAACCCCTACCTGTGTACTCCGCAAACCAAACATCACCAACACTCGAAAAAGAATGTGTAAACGCCCCTGCCGGTAATATTCTCGAACCCAAATAAACACGATGTTCCCCATTCTTTGCGAAAGACACGAAAACACCTTTAACCCCTATTTCACCGATAAAATTAACCGCCAACTCAAAATTCTTATACCCATTCGCACGCTCATCCTCCAACGGATAATTACTCGATACCAACAAAATCGGAACTTCAACCTCTTGTAATAAAAACGATAGAAATATTGCTGTATACGCCAAAGTATCCGTTCCGTGCGTTAAAATTATGCCGTTACAAGTAGCGGTATCTACCTCTTTTAAACTCTCGTAAATCTTAATCCAATGCTCAAAAGTGATATTCTCACTCAAAATATTAAACAATGTTTCAATTTCAAAATTTACCGCTGCATCGGGATTATTATGGTGGTAACGCTCTATTAAATTGTTAGGCACTGCACTTTTTAACCCCGTAACACCTCTCTGAAACTCGCTTCCGATTGTTCCGCCTGTATAGAAAATTTTTATGTTTATCAAGTTAAATCACCCCTAAATGTTTTACGAATTTGTCTTGTCTATGATAGGTAAGAAAATAGGTAAAATTACCCCCCTTAGAAAAAAAAAAAAATCAAGTAACATTTACCCCTAAAATTACCTACAACCCCAAATCACTCAACCTCGCTACAACTGCCTCTTTCGGAACATAGAAAAAATCACTCAACCTATCAATTATCTCACTTACTACCATTCTTCCTCGAATCTCCGATTTCATTCGGTATTTCTCAAATTGTTGGCAATACCATAGTCTGAACAAAAGTGCTTTCAAGCAATAACTGAATATTTTACACAAAAAAAACAACACCTTGAATTCAAAGTGTTGTTTTTTATATATTGAAAATTTATGCAAGGGAAAGTTTTTCTATTTCTTCCATTGGTAAACCTGTTATATCCGCAACTATATCAAAAGTTAATCCTTTTTTCAAGGCATTTTTGGCTGTTTCAAGTATTCCTTTTGCAAACCCCTCACTTAACCCCTCAGCCTTACCTTGTTTTATGCCCTCATCTCTTGCCACCGCTTGATTATGCGTTAAATCAGTTTGGAATTTAAGCCTTGAAAGGTAACGAAAACGCTCCTCTTCATTTTGGCTTATATTTGATAAAATCTCTTTTGCCATTTCATCCCTCTTTTACGCAAGAGAAAGCTTTTCTATATCTTCCGCTGAAAGTCCTGTTGATTGAGCAATAATAGATTTATCAACCCCAAAGCGCAAAAGATTTTTAGCAGCTTCTAATAAACCCTCAGCCTTGCCCTCATCTCTTGCCACCGCTTGATTATGCGTTAAATCAGTTTGGAATTTAAGCCTTGAAAGATAACGAAAACGCTCTTCCTCATTTTGGCTTATATTTGATAAAATCTCTTTTGCCATTTTGAATTCCTCCTTATTCTCAAATTCGGAAACCTTGCCGTAAAAATCTTTATTACCGAAAAATTCTATATACAACGCCCATTTTTCCTCGGAACTAAGTTTATCGGTAGGCGTATTTATCAATTTTTTAATCTTCGGTAACTCTACAAAAACGATTATTATCTTATCTGTCAACTGTAAATCACCATCGGAAAAAGTAAACCTGTGAATGAACTTCTCATCCTCTTTAATTCCGCCGAAAACAGAAAAATCACAAAGGATTATCTGAAAAGTTTGCTTTAAATCGCTGTATTTCAGCGTGCTTTCTTGGCTCACAAACAACTTACTCGCATAGTGCACACTTCTTATGCACAGATTTTCGTGCTGATTAGTCA
>JAISIJ010000212.1 GCA_031262245.1 Oscillospiraceae bacterium
CTTAAGCTGAATGAACATCAAATTCGCCATATTAACAGGGATATTCAACATCAAGAAATGGAATCAGAGGACGATTCAGAGAGTATTATAATTGTTGAGAGATATAATTATATTGATAAAATTGTAAAAGATTGTGTTAAAATTAAGAATAAAAAGCGAATTTCAACTTCCGATAGAATTGATAAAATCCTCACAAACAGGATTTTGGCATTGCCGATTTTTGCCTTAATTATGTTCGGAGTGTATTATATTTCCGTTACAACCGTTGGTGCTTTTGTAACAGATTGGATGAACGAGGTGCTTTTCGGGGATATTATTCCAACTGCTGTTGAAACATTTCTTGTAAATATTAATTGTGCCGCTTGGTTGCAAGACTTAATCCTCAACGGTATTATTGCGGGTGTGGGTGCAGTTTTGGGATTTGTTCCTCAAATGTTTGTGCTTTTTGCCTTTCTTGCGTTTTTGGAAGCTTGCGGATATATGTCAAGAATTGCTTTTATTTTAGATAGAATTTTCCGAAAATTCGGGCTTTCGGGTAAGAGTTTTATTCCTATTCTAATCGGGACTGGCTGTGGTGTCCCGGGAATAATGTCCAGTCGAACAATTGAAAACGACCGTGACCGTAAAATTACTATTATTACCACAACATTTATTCCCTGTTCTGCAAAATTGCCGATTATTGCGTTGATTGCGGGTGCTTTTTTCGATAATGCAGGTTGGGTGGCAACATCTGCATATTTTGCCGGCATTGCGGCGATAATCACTTCGGGGGTTATTCTTAAAAAAACAAGACTTTTTTCAAGCGAAACTTCTCCCTTTATTATGGAATTGCCGCTGTATCATATGCCTACAGTATCCACTATTCTCCATAGTATGTGGGAACGTGGCTGGTCGTTTATTAAGCGTGCGGGAACGGTTATTCTGCTCGCAACGGTTGTACTTTGGTTTTTGTCGGGATATGGTTTTGAAAACGGTGTGTTCACTGCTGTTGATATGAATAATAGTCTTTTGGCAACAATAGGTAAAGGTGTTGCTTGGATTTTTGCTCCTTTGGGTTGGGGCGAGTGGCAAGCCGCAGTCGCCGCTTTCACGGGGCTTATAGCAAAAGAAAATGTTGTTGCTACTTTCGGTATGTTATTTAATAATCCAACTGTTTCAGATGACGGAACGGAAATTTGGGGACTTTTAAGAAAAACATTTACACCTTTTGCCGCTTATTCTTTCTTGCTCTTCAATCTCTTGTGTGCACCTTGTTTTGCGGCAATCGGAGCAATCAGACGGGAAATGAACAACGCAAAATGGTTCTGGTTTGCTGTGGGATATCAAACAATTTTTGCATATGCTGTATCTTTTTGTATGTATCAATTTGCAATAGTTTTCGGCAACGGTTTCTCTTTCGGAACATTTTCAGCAATAATAACAGCTTTACTCTTCCTATATCTGTTATTGCGTTCGGGTAAAAAACATATTATAGCAACATTAAAAGCTTAAGGAGGATTTTTATGGGAACATTTTTCGTTGCCGCTATTTTGGCAATAATTATATTTTTGATTATTAAGAGTATTTATAAACAGAAGAAAAAAGGAAAATGTTTAGGTTGTTGTTCAGTATCTGATAGTACCTGCAACGGCTGCTCTCGAAGTTCCGTAGTTATTGTTGCAGTTGACACTTCAGTTGACATTACCCCCAATCGTATTCAAAATTATGATTAACCCTAAATATTGTGGTAGTTGAATAGTTTGAAAGTTTTCAAAACTTAAATCGTCGCTCAAAATAACAAATATCTATCCCAGTAAGCTTAGAAAAAAGCACCGAATAGGTGCTTTTTTCATATCCAGTCAAACCAAAGCCTAAAAACCGCCAACTATGAAAAGAATTAGGGAACTTCGATAGGTGTGGTTTACAGGAACTATCAGAAAAACGAAAGAACTATGGTGGCTACTTGTTTGGCAGCAATTTTTTCAAATTGGTCGAATGACATTGCGGCGGAATTGTCTGCGTTGTCGGAAATACAACGAATAGCAACGAATGGCATTTTATTGAGGAAACAACAATGTCCGACTGCGGCACTTTCCATATCAACAGCGTGGGGGTTGAATTTTTCGCAAATTTCTTTTTTGAGATTGGCATCTTCGAGGAAAATTTCGCCGGAAACTATTCGCCCGATATGAGATTTTACGTCTAATTCATTGCACACTTTTACAGCTTTTTGAACCAACTCTTTGTCTGTTTCAAAAACATCGTGATATGGAGGATAATTTCTCAAAAATTTCAAGTCAAGGTCGTGTGGGCAAACACTGTCGGCAATAACAATATCCGTAACGTGAACATCATTATTCATTCCTCCCGCAATACCGGCATTTATGATATATTCGGGAGAAAAACGGTCGATTAAAACCTGTGTACAAACTGCGGCATTTACCTTTGCAATACCACAGCAAACATTAACTGTTTTAACCTCGTTAACGCAGTTAATGTAAAACTTAAATCCGGAATATTCCTGTATCTCTGTTGTTCCCGAACCTAAAATCTCTCTTATATCGGCTAATTCAGAGGGCATTGCCCCGATTATGCCGACAACTTTTTTTTCAGCCATTTATATCTCTCCTATATCCAGCAAACGAATATCATTGGATTTGAGAATTTCTATTGCTTTGAGATTATCTGTAACTCTCAAAACAATGCTTGCGAAATCATTTGAATGACTGTTAAAATCATACATATATTCGATGTTGATGTCATTTTTGGCAAGTAAATCTACAATTGCCGCTAAACACCCGGGTTCGTCACCTATACAAACCGCAATTAAATCATTGACGGTTACGGTGCAATCCTCGTTTTTAAGTGCATTGTACGCGTTATCGGGGTTATCGGTTATCAATCGCAATATACCGAAATCGTGGGTATCGGCAATGGACAACGCTCTGATATTTATTTTTTTATCTTTCAAAATATTGAGTATTGCAGAAAGTCTGCCTGTTTTATTCTCAACAAAAACTGAAACTTGTTTAATTAACATAATAGCCTCCTTGGTTTAATTTTTCTATTACTTTATCTGTAATTTCCCTTTTATGATAATTCTTCGTCGGGAACGTTAAAAGGGGAATTTGTGCTTTATAGCAGATATATGCTACTTTTTTATCTCTCAACTGTCGGTCGTAAGCATTATGTGTATAATCATTCAGCTCAATAAGTAACAAACACTTAAAATTCGGATCAAACACACCGTAATCAATGGTTCTGAAGAGTTCGTTAACATACTTACGTCTGTAATCAATATTTCTTACAACCGAAGAAAGAGGAATTTGCGGAAAAACCTGAAGATTATAACTTTTTAATTCCTGTAAAACCTCGAAAACTTCTATCTCCGATGCAGTCATATAATTTTTGCTTTCATAATGGAAATTTTCAAATTCAGGGGCAGGAATAGGTGGAGGAGGTTCTTTTTTAACAGGGATTAAAGGCTTAAAAGGGTCTGTTTTTTCCTCTGTTGAATGAGTTAATGGGGTATTGGCATCGTGATTTTTTTCATAATTCTTTTTAGTTTTACGGCTTTGTTTTCTCAGAGATTTATATTTTTTATCGCTATTAATTTCAATGAAAAAATTTATATAAACTATAACAACCCCTATAATAAGCCACATAAGCCCACTCAAAAGCCAAAACAAAAGCTCCACGCCCTCACCTCCTTGCAACTCACAGCTTAAAAACTTTGTTATTTCTCGTCATCTTTATGCTTACGTTTATAATCCGCACCCAACCAAAAAGCAATAATTAAGCTTATCGCTCCGATTATTAACGCACTTATGCCAACCAGTTTAAAGTCTACATAAAAATCTAACATTGCTTAACCTTTCTTAGGCATTTTATTGTCATAAATCCAATTGTAGAAATTGAGGTAAGCAAGGGGAATTTGAGGTCCGTTATAGATATTCTGCAACGCAACGCAAGTACTGAATGAAGGGTAAGAATTAGCTTCAAATATTACAAATTTATAACCTTTGTCGTTGTCTGCTCTGAGAATACCGATATCTAAACCAATATCAAAAATTATTCCTTCTCTTGCATTTTTTTGCAATATCTCGACAAGTCTTGTGCCTGTTTCTTCAAGGTCTTTTAACATTGCTTTGGCTTTGGCTTTAGGGCTTAGGGGGTCAATTGTGCCGAATTCCTGTTCTAAAAATGTGAGAATTGGGAGAGAATATCCCCCTGTGTGGATATTACTACGCATACCGTTTTTGTTTCCGATTCTGGGGAAAACCTGCATAGCATAATTACTGCCGCCTCTTTTTTTAACAACCCTTACACGCACATCAAAAGGCTCGTCATTAGAAGTTCTGCATTTGATATAAGGCTGAACGATAATACGATTTTTGAATTCCTTGAAATACTGTCCCAAAAAGCTCTCTAAAGTCATATCGGGGTCGCCCAAACATTCCTCGGCGGTGTCTTGATTTTCAACAACAGCACTGCGGCTTTTAAAGAAAAAGTCAGTATTTTCGGTGTTAAGAACATATTTTTTGCCTTTGACATTTATTCTTATAACCCCTTCGCCGTTAGAATCGCCGATAGGTTTTAAAACAATATCCGGGGTGTGTTTCAGAACGTCAAATACCTGTTCGGATTTATTTAAACTATCGGTTTTAATAATATTATCTGCAAACTCCGTATTAGACAATATGTCGTGGGTTTTCTGTTTATTCATACGGGGTCTTCTGTAAATACAATAATCCGTTGCGGCAACAAGACGTTTGTCAATCAAACCTTCATACCAAGTTTCAATCATCGGAGGAATGGGTACTATTTTTCTGCAAAACTTACGGTGTTCAAAGAATTGCCCGTTAATAGTTCCCTGTTCATAGTTTACATCGTCAGGTGTAAACAGAAACACGTCAAGGTCAAATGCCTGACACATAAATAATAACAAAAAATGAGGGTCACGAGGGGAGTTTTTCCAAGAGGGTAATTTTTTTACCATTTTACCCACAACACGTCTTTCCATAATTTCAAATCCTTTATTTTTACGTTTTTAACTTTATATTTTAATACTGATTTCTCTGCTTTTCAGCTTATATTCTCCCTTTAAAAGCATATTTTCAAAAAAATGTTCCAAGGGCGAAAAATCTGCAATTATGCCTTTTTTGCGGTTATTATAATTTGCTCTAACCAAACTGTTGCGAAAATACAGCGAGTTTTTCTCAAAAATGTCATTCTCAACATCATATCCGAAAACTCTTAAATACTTTACGGTGAACACGGCAATTGTTCGGGTGTTACCCTCTCTGAAAGGGTGAATTTGCCACAAATCAGATATAAACCTTGCTATGTGCATAATGGTTTGCTTTTCGTCTAAAGAGTGATAATCAAAAGCTTTCTCTTTCTCAAAATCATACTCCAACGACTGCATTATCGTATAAAAATCACCGTATATAACACTTTCACCGTTTAAAACCCATTCTTCTTTTGAGAGATTGCAGTCACGTATTTTCCCTGCAAAAGGAAAAACATCACAAAAAAGCTGTTTGTGGATTGAGAGTAACTCAAAAGGCGAGAGTTTAAAAGTATTATTTGCCAAAACTTTAACAATATTAAGAGAAACCGTATCAGCCTCTTGTGTTATTTTGGGTTTATTCTCATAATAAGTCGCTATCCGCTTTGAAACTTCGTCAAGGGAAATTTCCCCTTTGATATTTGCATTTGCTGTTTCAATGAGATAGTCAGACGGTGTCAGATTATCAACCTGTTGCAAACCTATTGCCGTTTTCCAATAATAACTGCGTTGTTTATATTGCGGTTCTATTTGGATAATATATCCGTTATCCATATCAGTGCAATTTCCGTTTATCAATAACTCTTACTGCTTTACCCTCGGAACGTGGTATTGTCTTAGGTTCAACAAGGTGAATTTTTGCGGATATACCTAAAGTTGAGAGTACTTGCCCTGCAATCTTCTTCTCCTGTGTTTCAAGAGAAGATACAACGTCGCTGAACATATCTGCGGAAATCTCAACATTAATATCAAGGGTATCTGTATTATTAACCCTGTCAACAATAATCTGATAGTGAGGATTGGTATTGCCCAAATTAAGGAGAACACTTTCAATCTGTGAAGGGAATACATTAACACCTCTAATAATAAGCATATCGTCGGAACGTCCCATAGGTTTAAGCATTTTAACAAGTGTTCTGCCGCAAGAACATTTCTCACGTTTCAAAACACCTATATCACGAGTACGATAACGCAAAAGAGGAAAGGCATCTTTTGTAATACAAGTAAAGACTAACTCTCCCTGTTCGCCCTCAGGTAAAACTTTACCTGTGTCGGGGTCGATAGTTTCAACTATAAAATGGTCCTCGTTAATGTGCATACCGCTTTGTTCCGTACATTCAAAAGACACACCCGGACCCATAATCTCAGTTAATCCGTAAATATCAAGAGCTTTACAGCCTAATTTATCCTCAATCTCTCTTCGCATTTCCTCTGTCCAAGGTTCTGCTCCGAAAAGACCCGCTTTCAAACCTATATCGTCTTTTGTAACACCCATTTCTTTCATAGTTTCCGCAATAAACAAAGCGTATGAGGGCGTACAACAGATATAAGTTGAGCCGAAATCTTTAATAATATTAACTTGACGTTGGGTATTGCCTGTTGAAACAGGAATAATAGTCATTCCGATTTTTTCCGCTCCGTGGTGAACACCGAAACCGCCGGTAAACAAACCATAACCATAAGAAACGTGCATAAAATCTGACTTTGTCGCACCCGCCGCCGTCAATGCTCTTGCACAGCAATCACCCCAAATCCCTATATCATTTTGGGTATATCCCGCAACAACCTGTTTCCCTGTTGTTCCGCTTGAAGCGTGCAAGCGAATAACCTCATCCATAGGCACGGCAAACAATCCGTAAGGATAAGTATCACGCAAGTCTTGTTTGGTCAAAAGCGGTAATTTATATAAATCCTCATATGTCTTTATATCTCCCGGTTCAACCCCCAACTCTTTCATCTTATCCTGTTCATACTTAACATTCTTATAAACCCTCTCAACCGTTTCCCTTAATCTCTCGTTTTGTAATGTACGCAATTCGTCTATTGACATACATTCTAAATTTTCCTGCCAATACCCCATTTTCTTTTTTCCTTTCTTTTTTCTTTTTTTACTTTTCTATTGTTTCCTGTGAAACACACCTCTCGAAGTTCTCTACCTGTTTTAATAGTTGTCACTTCAGCTGACATTAGTTTCACTATTTTATTTTTCTATTCTTTTCAGAGTTTTACAACTCTCGAATTTCCGTAGTTGTCCCTATAGTTGGCACTTCAGTTGACGTTAGTTTCACTATTTTATTTTTCTACTCTTTTCAGAGTTTCACACCTCTCGAAGTTCTTTTTTTCTTTTCTATTAGTTTTAGAAATTTACGTCTCTCGAAGTTCTCTACCTGTTTTAATAGTTGGCACTTCAGTTGACATTAGTTTCACTATTTTATTTTTCTATTAGTTTCACTGTTTTTTTTATTCCTCGGGGTCAACTACAAGGTAAGTTTCCAACGCCTTATAACCACAATAAATCCACCCTACAACCCGCAAAAGCCCCCTAAAATTAAGCTATTCTTCAGGAGTGTTAGGAATATCTGCAGGCATTGCCTGCCCATAGATAATTGTTTCCATTTTTTCTAAATCGTATTCCGTATATTCTAAGATATAAACATTATCCCCTGTTGTTTGGGAAATATCAAAACCTAAGGTAATATCATAGCTTAAATCAGGGGAAAGGGTTTGTTTTTTAAGCATATAATTCCCGTCATTGATACAATTAATCATTTCACCGTTATAAGCTACCCAGTCTTTATTGGAAATATCCAACTTTTCTCCTGTTGAAGAATCTGTAAGGATAGTCATATTAACCTTAAGTATATTGCCTTTTATTTCAGAGGAGTTAACGGTAAACGTAAAAAATTTTGTACGAACAACTTCATTGGGTTTTGAATATTTATATTCAAAATATGATGAGTTTTTCCTTACTTCGCTTAATCTTTCTAATTTATCCTGTAAGTCCACAGACAACACAACAGTATAAGTGTTTCCTGTTTTTGTAACACCGTTTGAAATCAAAAGTTCTGTATATTCAAGTGCAAAATCTGTTTGACCGTAAGGCACTCTGAAAAACAAATCACCCTCAATCTGCCCCTTTACCGCCAATTGATAGTTAACAGGGAATTGGTTCGGGGTAATATCCGCAAGGGGTTTAACAGTTTCTCTGCCTGTGTTCAACACAAAATCACCGGCACTTACAGGAATACTGTCGCCGATTTTATTTGTTACGGTAATATTAATCCTTAACAGCGAAAAGCTTGTGTTTTCGGGGATTTTGCCGTTAATATCATAATGCAAATCAATCTCATTGACTTTATATTTAATAAAATCATTCTCCATAAGGGAGCCTATTCCCCCCACAAGTGAATATTGTGTGTAAACAGCCCCTAATTGCGGAGGCGGATGGGTTTGGGAAACAGTTGCAGTACCGTCATAATCGGGCATACTGCAAGCTGTTAAAAGTAACATAATCATTGAAAATACTGCGATAATTTTATGCACAAATACTACTTCCTAAGTCAAAGGCTTTTAAATTAAGTTCAATAAATTTTTCGGGAACAGATTTTTTAATATGTTCTTTCCAAACATCAGCGGAAATATCGGAAACTTTTGAAAAAGCACCTAATAATACTATATTTGCCGCCTTGGGTGAACCTGCTTTTAAAGCAAGGTCAACAGCGTCTATAAAAGTAACATTAAACTTTTCAAGGAGCTTTTCGATATTTTCGGGGTATTCGGCATTGCCTGTTATAACAGGCATAGGGTCGATTTTCTGTGTTGAGATAAGCATTTTCCCATTTGGTTTAAGATATTCGGTATATCTCAAAGCCTCCAACTGTTCAAATGATATAATAACATCAGCCTCGCCTTTGTCAATTATAGGAGAATAAACTTTCTCTCCGAATTTAACATAAGTCACCACAGAACCGCCTCTTTGTGACATTCCGTGTACTTCGCTTACTTTAACATCATAACCCTCTTCGGAAAGCACTTTACCCAATATTTTACTTGCAAGCAAAGTCCCCTGTCCGCCCACACCCACAATCATCAAATTACAAGTGCCGATATTCTCACGTTCTATTTTATTCAATTCTTTATTCAACTCCGAATTTTAATATTTTTAAATACCTATTACCCCTCAATTGCATCAAACTTACACAAAGTTTTACAAACTCCGCAACCGACACAAGAGGTTTTATCAATCAACGCTTTACCGTTCATTGATATAGACGGACAACCGATTTTCAAGCAAGCTTTACAGGATTTACATTTATCATTTACATTAAAAGGCTCATTATGCTTAACATATTTTAATAACGCACAAGGTCTGCGAGCGATAATCACAGAGGGTTCGGCAACGGCAAGTTCTTCTATAATAACTCTCTCTGTTTCCTCAAGGTTATAAGGGTCAATAACCGTCACCCTGTTTATGCCTATTGCTTTGCAAAGTGCTTCCAAGTCCACTTTAGTTGCAGGGTCGCCTTTAAGATTTTTACCTGTAGTGGGATTCTGTTGATGTCCTGTCATACCGGTAATGGAATTATCCAAAATAATAACCGTTGAATTTGTTGCATTATAAGATACATTGATAAGTGAAGTAATACCGCTGTGTATAAAAGTACTGTCACCGATTACCGCAACAGATTTACTCTCATTGGTTTTATCCGCTTTATTCATACCGTGTAAAGCAGAAATACTCGCACCCATACATATAGTAGTGTCCATTGCAAAAAGCGGTGCTCCTGCTCCCAAAGTATAGCAACCAATATCCCCCGACACTCTGATTTTATTCTTAGCAAGGGTATAGAATACTCCTCTGTGTGGACAACCGCTACACATAACAGGAGGACGTCCGGGACATTTCGCATCTATTTTTACAATTTCAGCTGTTTCACCGAAAATCTTTTCTTTGATAATAGATTGTGAAAGTTCACCGATATATCCGAAAATCTCTTTACCTTTACATTCAACGCCGATAGCTTTACAATGCTGTTCGATTATTCCGTCAAGTTCTTCGATTATATAAACAGTTTTATATTTTGCCGCAAAATCTTTAATGAGCTTTACAGGCAACGGATTAACAATACCTAATTTAAGGTAAGATACTCTATCCCCCAAAGCTTCTTTTGAATATTGATAAGCAACGCCGTTTGTAATAACACCTATGTCCGTGTTATTGTCTTCAATGCTGTTCAAGGGTGAAGTTTCGGCATATGCTGTTAATTTCTTTGTTCTCTCCTCAACAACAACGTGACGAGCCTTTGCAAACGCAGGCATCATAACGTATTTTTGAGGATTTTTCTCATAGGGTTTTAAAGGAATTTCTTTACGTTCACCTATCTCAACCAACGATTGAGAATGAGCAATTCTTGTTGAAAGACGTATTATAACCGGGGTATCAAACTCTTCTGAAATATCAAAAGCAAGTTTTGTAAACTCTTTACATTCGGTACTGTCAGAGGGTTCTAACATCGGCACTTTACTTGCAACAGCGTGGTGACGACTGTCCTGTTCGTTTTGCGAAGAGTGCATACCGCTGTCGTCCGCAACGGCAATTACCATTCCCGCATTAACACCTGTATAACTTGCGGTATACAAAGGGTCGGCAGCAACATTCAACCCGACGTGTTTCATACCGCAAAAACTCCTTGCCCCTGCAATACTTGCACCTAAAGCCGTTTCCATTGCAACTTTTTCGTTAGGCGCCCACTCCGCCCACGCTTTTTTTTCTTCTCTATTATCTTTTGTGAAATTTTCTGCTCCGAGTTCTTTTGCAACTCCATGTGAATTACTATTTTCAAAATAGGGATTACTGTTTTTCCCGAGTTCTTCTGCAACTCCCTGTGATTTACTATTTTCATTAAAAAATTTTGAAATGAATTCGGTTATTTCCGTTGAGGGTGTACCGGGATAACTTGATACAACACTGCAACCTGCCTCATAAAGTCCTCTTGCAAATGCCTCATTACCTATTAATAATTGTTTCATTTATATTTTTGTTTCTCCTCTGAAATTCTTTTATCTGTTATATCTTTCTAAAGCCTTTTCTTCTCGCCACTCTATATCTGTTTTAGTATCTATTTCATCATTCGGCGGAATAATTCCGACCCAACTATTCACAATTGCTTCTTTTTCTTCAAAAGATAATTTACAGGAATACTCTTGATTTTTATCCAAACTGCCCCCTCTATTACTTAACCTCATCTCTCAAGTCAACGATACGTTGGGCTTTACCTCCGGTTCTCTCCATAGATTTATGTTCAACCAACGATACTTTACAGGAAATCTCAAGGGTTGATTTAAGGCTCTTTTTAATATTTGTTTTTAAAACATCAAGTTCGGTGAATTTTTCAAGGAGCGAACCGTCTGCCAATTCAACCTTAACTTCTAACTCGTCCGTGGAATGTGTTCGAGTGAGAACAAGCTGATAGTTTGGAGAAATTTGTGTAAATGTAACAAGAACACTTTCAATCTGTGAGGGGAATACATTAACACCTCTGATTTTAAGCATATCGTCACTTCTGCCCTTGATTTTAGACATTCTTGCAGTTGTTCGTCCACATTGACAACCGTCATAGCTTATTTGGGTAATATCTTTTGTGCGATAACGCAACATAGGTATCCCCTCTTTAGTAAGAGTTGTAATAACCAATTCACCTTGAGAACCCCTCGGCAAGACTTCAAGTGTCTTACTGTCGATAACCTCCGCAAGAAAATGGTCTTCGTTAATGTGCATACCTGTCCTGTAAATACAATCTCCCGATACACCGGGACCCATAAGTTCGCTCATACCGTAATTATCTGTTGCAAAGAATTTATTATGCGAATTTGAAAAACTCTCTTCAATTCTGTCACGGAAACCCTCTGTGCAACCCTCTGAACCGAAAAGTCCCAATTTAAGGTGGATATTCTCCTTAACACCTGTTTCTTCAATAAGTTCCGCAATATGTTGTGCATATGACGGAGTTGAAACAAGACCTGTTGTTTTAAAATCCTGCATAAGCATAATCTGTTTTGCTGTATTGCCGCTTGAAGTCGGAACAACTGTTGCACCCACTTTTTCAAGTCCGTAATGCAAACCCAAAGCACCCGTAAATAATCCGTAATTGAAAGAAATCTGAATAACATCATCCTCTGTTGCTCCCGCCGCCATAACAATACGAGCAACACAATCCGACCATATATCCAAATCTTTCTTTGTATATCCCACAACTGTAGGTTTCCCTGTTGTGCCGCTTGAGGCGTGTAAACGTACTATTTTCTTCAGCGGTTGCCCGAAAAGCCCGAAAGGATAGCTGTCTCTTATGTCCTCTTTGGTGGTGTAAGGGATATTTTCAATATCTTTAAGGGATTTTATCTTCTCGGGTGTTACCCCGGCATCAGATAATCTTTTTGCATAAAAAGGCACATTGTCTATACAGAATTTTACTAAATGTCTAAGACGTTCAAGTTGTAGCTCTTCAATTTTCTGTCTTGGCATTGTTTCAATATCTTTTTGAAAAAACATTTTTTTAATCTCTTCTTTTCTTCTCAAATTTTATTTTTTAAATATCGCTGATTTTTCTCAAAGCGGAAAGTTTCTTTTTCAAAGAGGGAAACATTATAATTATAAATAAAATCAAACCGCCGAAACTCATTAATATACCGTCTTCTAGTCCGGGTGTTGAATAACGAAAACGAATTACAGTCTCTCCCTGCGGCACTTTAACTGCCATAAGACCGCTGTCAACTATTTCAATCTCTGCGGGTTTGCCGTTTACTGTTGCATTCCACCCCTCGGAATAAGGGATACTGAAAAATACCAAACGGCTTTTGTCAAGATTGATTTTTGCCTCAAAACCCTTTGTGTCATATTCAAAACTGTAACAGGACATACTGCGGCGTTCTTCACAAGCTTTTACATATAAATCCCTGTCGTCGGCATAGAGATTTTCGGGCATAGGTTTGATAATATCGCTGTATTTTTCAATTTGTTCTTCTGACAGCAACATTGAATTCATTAACGCATTAACCGTGGCAACAGACATTTGTTCTTCATTATCTTCGTATCTGTCCTCGTCAAATTCGTCTTTTTCGTGTTCTTCTTTATAGTCGTCTATAGTTTCTTCTGTAATATAGTAATCATACGCAAAACCTATCGGAACATAATTCTTGTTTTCATAAACATCATACTCTGCTTGCGTTCCTGTTTTCTCAAAACCCGGAAGCTTTCTCTCAAGCTGTGAAAAATCCGCAAGACTTAACTTTGCATCTTTATTTTCAAGATAATATTTAACGGAGAGTAAGCCGTTTACAGCATAAAAATCTGTATTCGGAGAAAGATGTTGGGTTGATTGTGCTAAATCGAAATCATAATAAAAATCATAGAGAGAGGAATTGGCAGTATTATGGAATATATTTATTCCTGAATTTTCCCAAAATAAATGAAAATTCTTAAAATCGTCATTGGTATTTGTTCTGTAATATCCCTCGTCGGGAAGACTAATCTCACCCTTGATACTGCTTAAAATATAAGTATCTTTCGGAAAAGAATATACTCTGTAAAAATTTATACCCATTGTAACCGCACAGCACAAAGCCGTGAGATAGAGTAACGCTCTGCCGGTACGTTTTTTTTTAATAACACAATTATACAAAAGAATATAGGTAACGACAACAAAGAGTAAACAGAGCATATAAGCTGTTAAATCGGGAGCAAATTCGCCCCAAACAGATTTTACAATTGTTGAAGTGCTACCCTCGGCAATATCACTCAAAAGTTCTTTTTCGTCTTTACTTTTTATGGCTTCCTGAAATTGTACAGGAATATATGCTATTAAGCTGAAAATCAATAATACAAACGCCGTAATTTTAAACGCCGATTTATAACTGTCTTTAACAGGTTCGGGGAACACCCCCACCATTATACTGTCCTCATTCTGCTTTGAATCGGTAACACCCAAGGAATAGTACTCCTCACGCAATTCCTGTACTGCATATGCCGTCATAACACACAAAAGCAAAATCGGCATATAAAACCAACGTGCATAGTGAACATGACCCATAAACAAATTGAAAGATGAATTGAGAATAGGTATTAAAGCAAATATAAGACAAACAGTTGAGATTTTAGTCAGCCAATGTTTTTTGTGATTTTTTATAAATGCTATTACCCCAATCATACCGAAAAGAGGTAAGAAAATCGCCGTTGACGACCATTTTTGGTCACCGTCAAACAACAAGGGATATGCCGGCATATCGGGCATCATAAACATAGTACGGATTATCTCCGTAAAGACATTTGCCTGTGTGAAAAACAACCAATCGTTTCCGTATAAACGCTCACTTAAACGGTTATTACTCGAAAGATGAATAAGGGTAGGCATTAAAACAAACCCTGCCATTAACACACCCGCTAAACCCTCAATTACAATGGAAAAGAATTTTTTCCAAGTGACTGGAAAGTCTTTATTATCAGCCTCAACAGGTTCTAACTCAATTTTTATAAAAGAAGTTTTACCGATTTTTGAGAGTTTTGCAGCGAGATTTCTAATCAGCACAAAGATATTGCAACGAACACAGAAATATATTATACAAAAAACAATTTCAGCCGAGAAGAAATAATAGTTAAGTACTGCAGAAAGCATTACGGTTAAAGCGAACCAACCTTTTTTGTTGTTTTGGATTAATTCCTCCAAAGCAATTAACAAAAGTGGGAAAAACGTAAATACTTCGGCAAAATCGGGGTAAAATAGATTATTGGCTTGAAAACCGCTGAACGCATAGAGAAAAGAACCTATCAAACAGGCATTTTGAGATTTAACAAAACGTTTAATATATAAATAGGCAAAAACCCCCGATAAAGCTATTTTAAAGCACATTAAGTATGGAAAAAGGAACGGCACAAAGCTTGTGGGAAAAGGAATTGTCAACCAGAAAAACGGCGACGTTATACAATAATAAGAATACATTCCTATAAAATCCGAACCCAAGCCATTGGTGAAATCCCAAGCTGTCTGACCGCTGCGAATTGCTCTGTGAGCGTCAATATAAAAAGGCATTTCAACGAGATTATAATCACCGTAAAAATAAAAATATCCCTTTGCCATAATTATATCAGGCAAACAAATCAAAAACATCAACAAAAAAATTGATACAAACAAAAACCAAACCGGGTGATTTCTGATAAAATTATCTAACTTTTTAGGCATATTGTAACCTCTGATAAAAAATCGAATATTATATTTTATAAGGCGGAACAGGTGCAATACAACCCACAATGTGATTGATGTCGGTTATATCAATAAAAGCATATGAGGGAACACCGCCGTCTCGCGGAGAACTTACACTACCGGGGCAAATGTAGTAAACCCCGTCTTTAAAGATAATATCGGGTTTATGTGTATGACCGTAGAGTACTATATGTGCTTTGGTCTTTTCAGCCAAATCCTCAAGCTGTGTAAGGGAGTATTTAACATTTTGCAGATGACCGTGAACAGCGGTGACAGTAACATTTGAATATTCAAGAGTTGTATTAAATAATAAGGGTACTGTACTTCCGAAATCGCAATTCCCACGCACACGATAGATATTTTTATCGGGATATTCGCGTATTATCTGCAAAATGTCTTCCTCTCCGTCTCCCAAGAAAAAAACTGTTTTTACATCCGCATTAATCTGCATAACCTCTCTCAACGGCGAAATCCTACCGTGACTGTCACTCATTACAAGTATTCTTCCCACTTAATACACCTCTGCATTTTCATATTCCGGTCGATTATATCATATAAATTAATATAAAGCAAGAAAAAAACTTTTTTTCCTTGCTTAGAAAGAGGAAAATATGAACCACATAGTCAAAGCACTTTCAAAAGAATTAGGTGTTGCTCCTCAGGAAATAGAAAAAGCATATAAATCAGGTGCATATAATGATATGCTCAGAAATATGCCTAAATCACTTCAATTTCAATTTGCAACAAAAATGAATAACCCACAGGCGATTGAAAGGCTGATGTCAACACCGCAAGCACAGTCGTTGATTCAGAAAATTAAAGAAAATGAATCTTGATAATATTCTTAACGACCCCGAAAGTTTACAGAATATAAAAGAACTCGCCGAAATGTTCAAAGACGAGTTTAATTTAGGCGACAATAACGACTTATTCGGAATGTTAAACGGTTTAATCGGCACCGGTGAAAACAGTAAGAATATTGAATTATTAGTCGCCTTAAAACCTCATTTAAGTGAGGAAAAACAACTTAAAGTTGATAAAGCAATTAAAATACTCAAACTCATTGAATTGCTTATTACATTAAATGAAACAGGATTACTTAATGACATATTATAGTAAGCAGGAGATTGACCGTCTGAGAGAGGACGCCATTCGCCGCACACAAGAGATGTATTCACGTTCAAGAAGTCGGGAAATTCCTCCCTCCGAAAACTTTTCGGAGGAGTTTTCGCCGCCCCCTTTGCAATATATCCCTCCGCCTGTATCTCAAAATCCACCGCCGCATATGCCGCCGCCTGAAAATCCGCCCCCTTTTATGCCGCAAAATCCCTCTCCCTTTGCAAACATTTTAAGCGGAAAAAAATTGGACAAAGACAGCTTGATTTTATTAGGCTTATTATACTTATTGTATAAAGAGAACGCAGATAAAAAATTATTATTGGCGATTTTGTATATTTTCTTTTGATTATCCTATACTGTTAACAATAGAAACAGGAGGAAATATGTCAAAGAAATTTATATATAAACGGGATATTTTTTCACAGGAATTGATTAATGACATACGTTTAATTTGTGAACGCCGAAAAAATTTAGTCCACCGTTATAATCATATTTTGGATTCCGACCTTATCGAAGCGAATATATATGAAGAATTATCCTTAAAAGCCAGATATAATTATCTCTTAAAACTTGCAAGAGATAATGAAATACCTTTAGACAACAGATGTTACTATGTTGAAAAAATTTAACGGAGCAAACAAATGAATGATTTTATATTTTACGGAATATGGGCAGTAATAGGGTTGATAATGTTGCTGTATTATGCCAAACGAAAAAAAACTTTTATCTCAAGTGTTTTGGGAATGGGCAGCGGAATGGCGGCTTTACTTGTCTTGCATTATTTCGGTGAAAGTATCAACTTTGCCCCCGAACTCTCAATGTTTAACACCCTAACCGCCTTAATCCTCGGTGTCCCCGGAGTGATTATGATGATTATAGTAAATCGGCTATTGTAAATCGGCTAATGCCGATTTACAATTAATAATTAGTATAGTAAATCGACTGTCGTCGATTTACAATTAATAATTAGTAATGTATAATTAGTAATTATAATTATTAATTCCTAATTCCTAATTACTAATTATTTAAAACCTGTCTCTTAATTGGTCGGCAGTCAAATTGGTTTTCTGGATTTTTTCTTGCGGTTTATTCTTTTTCTTTGCAAAATCTTGTTGTGCACGTTCAAAATGCAACCTTGCTTCCTCTTCGGGAGTAGGGTTATAGCTGTTTACGGAGCTTGGGGCTTTAGGTTTAGGTGTTTCGGGAGGAGTAGCTTGAGGTTTAGATGTTTCGGAAGGAGTAGCTTGAGGAGTATTTTCTTGCACAGGTTCTGTTACCGTTTCTTCTTCTTTTCCTTTTTTTTGAACCTTTTCTTCCGTGACTTCTTTTTCCTCTTCGCTCTTAACCTCTGCACCTAACATAGTCGCAATTGCCTTTGCCTGCATTTCCGCAACGGATTGTTCAGAGATTTTCTTTGAATTTTCTTCTAATTCTTCGTCAAGCTCTGTTTCCAATTCATCCCCCGCATAAACACCGTATTCTCCTAAAAGTCCGTATTCATTCTCGTTATCGTCACCCTCATATTTCGCATTAAACACTTGCTTATTAAAGATTTTATCAGCAAAAACCAATTGTGTATTATCGGGTAAGTCAAAAAATGTCTTGTATTCTTCACGGCGTTTTACAATTAATTTTTGAATGGTAACAGAGAATTCGCCTAAGCTACTCCAATTCTTAACAACATCAAAAACTTCCCCTACTTGCATATAAAAAATATCCGATTCATCTGTGATAATACGAGCTTGTGTAAGCAATTTCCCAAGCAATCGGAAAATATTCCTTGCTTCAAGGTATGCCTGCATTTTCAAGTCGGTAATGCGTTCAACATTGTTGATATTCGCTTGTATTCTTTTTACATAATGCTTAATAATCCGCTTTTTTCCGTTTCCCACAGGCGGCATAACAAACTCGGGTTTCTTTTTTACTTTAACTTCCATATATTCCTTGAGTTTTTCGCTGTCACTCAAAATTTCATTTATTTGATTAACAAGCAACATAGGGTGTTCCGCATAATTCTTATCCTCAAGGCGATACATTCCCTCGATAAACTTTCCGTGGTCGTGGATAAATGTAGCTATCTCCTCACCGAAAGTTGCACCTGTTCCGGTTTTTTCTCTTTCCTTTTCAAGGAAGTCATTAAACTCTGCATCTGTTTTAAATCTTGAAAATGTTGTTCTCTCTCCGAAATTAATAATTCTCACACAGAGTTTGCCTAATGCTTTTTTATGCAATTCCGTTTCATTGTTAAAAAGCAACGGTTTAATATAGCTTTCGGGGTCTTTAACTCCTACTGTTCGCAGTTTGCTTTTAAGTTTATCAAGACAGATATGCAACGAGAGTTCCGAAAGCAAAACATTCGACCATTCCGTTGAAAAAGTGTGCATTGCCTCTTCAAGCAATTCGATTAAATCTTCCGAACGCATTTCATTATAGTTAAATTGTTCCAAAAGTGCAAAATTCCCCAGCGTTGTTTCAATAAATTTCTCCTCTGTTTTGTCTGCTTTGTTAAACATTCTCAAAAACTTAACGGCAAATTTCAGCCAAGAGAAAAATCCCATATTCTCGAAAATATTAACTTTCTCTTCGTCCTCAATTCGCATTGCTTTTTTCAAAGGTGCTAAAGACGACCTTATAGGCAAAAGCCCCAAAAGCACATTCATATTTGTAAGATTATAGTATACTCTGCCGTTTGCCGCTGATACTATATTATTTATCTCATTTGCAAAAGGTTCAATGAGATTAACATTACCGATACAAGTTGCAGCAAGTCCGTAAAAAGCATTGGCATAAGCTCGAATTGTAAAACTCTCTGTCAATGGCAAATTAACCCCTCGCATATCTTTACCCAAGGGGCGGCTGTCTAATTTAATAACATTATTAACCTTAAAATTAAGTACATCCTCAAATTCAAGTATAACCGTTTTGTCATTTATAATAGAAAAACCCACACGATAGTTATTATAATTAGGTGTAGGTGCAACGTGTAAGCGTTTGGTTGCGGCTGTATTTGTAACAGGCGGTGTGTTAAAATCTTTCAGTTCTTTGATTTTCTCAACTGTTTCAATTAAATCTTTAAGTGCGGCATCTGAAATTTTAACACTGTCTTTTATACTCTCATAATAGTGTTTTTTGTCAGTATAATTGTAATAATAAGTAGTTGATGTTTGAATTTTACCGTCTTTTGTTTCGTTGCTCCCCATTTTAATAACCGCTTCATTAAGCAACCCTGCCGGATTAGATGTAAACATTGTCCCAACAACTTTAGCTTCATTATATTCCTGCACCAAAACGTGCATACGCAGTTTTGCAAGCGGAAGCTCTTTTTTATGGTAATATTCCAAAATTTCAGGTTGAAATATTGATGCAAAAGCTTTTATAACATATTTTACTATATCAGTTACGGGAACATTTAAAAAATTCCCCAATCTTCTTGTTAATATCCCACCCTCTGTGTCATAATTCTCCGTCGAAGAGTGGATAGCAATAAACTTCGCATTAGGTATATTCTTCCTAACAGCACCCCTTACCTGTTCCTTAAAAACACTATCCGTATTAAGTGAATATATTATCCTCTTAACTTGGTCACAGGCATTACTCATACTGACATAATCTGTCGGGTCGGTATTATTCAATATCGCCGTTATCTTTACCCGTCTTTCCCTCAAATACTCATCAAGATAAAGTGCAGAAATTACAAACAGATTAGGTACATTAAATCCATTCTTCTTAAGTATAAACATATTCCTTGCCTTAGCACCTATCCCATATCCCTCATAATCGTTAAGAGTAAGTATCGCCTTCATTTTTTCTCCTTGAGCTTTTTTTCTTTGAGCCGCCTGTACTTATATCAAATTATCAGCTGTGAAAATATATTCTCACAAATTCTGCACCTTTTTTATTTTTTTCTTTGAGCCGCCTGTACTTACCTCTGTTATCTTTAGGTACGGGCTATTATAAAAAATCCTTTGCACTTTTTTTATCTTACACAACTTTATCTTAAACAACACCCTTACCCAACTCCACAACAACATCAGCGTCTTTGAGGGTTTCGGGGCGGTGTGCAATAACAAAACTTGTCCTGCCCACTGTTAATTCCTTTAAAGCCTGTGATATTTTCTTCTCTGTTTCAATATCAACCGAGCTTGTCGCCTCGTCCAAAATAATAACAGGCGGATTTTTCAGAAAAGCTCTTGCAATACATATCAGCTGCTTTTCACCGTCAGAGAGTACATTATTTTCATTACAAATATAGTCATATCCCCCGGGCAAACCCATAATAATCTTGTGAACCTGTGCTTGTTTGCAAGCCTTTTTAATTTCCTCATCGGTGCTTTCGGGTTTACCGTACGCAACATTTTCCCTTATACTCCCTGTAAACACCCAAGTATCCTGCATAACACAAGTCATAATTTCAGCAAGATTAATATCTCCCACAGGGACATTATCAATTAAAATCTCACCTTTGTCAAGTTCATAAAATCCCACAAGGAGGTTAACAAGCGTTGTTTTTCCGCAACCTGTTTTGCCGATTATGGCTATTTTCTGCCCTTTTTCAACTTTCAACGAAAAGTTTTCGATAATATTTTCGTTCGGTTTATATCCGAACGTAACATTTTTAAACTCAATTATATCCCCCGAAACTGTTTTCTTATCCGTCTTAACAGGGGTATCTTCAATCTCAATCACACGTTCCGCACTTTTAATTGCTTTTTGCAATTCCGTAAAAACACTTGAAATCTCATTAAACGGTTTTGTATATTGATTGGCATAAGTTAACATTGCAACCAACGCACCCACAGTCAACGCATTATCCGTTACATATAACGCACCGATTAAGGCTATCACCGCATAAATCATACCGTTCACAAACCTTGTGCAAGGGTTTGCAAGGGAGGATATAAACGTTGCTTTGCAACCTGCTTTTGAAAAGTTTTTGTTTAATACTGCATATTTTTCAGCAACATAATCTTCGGCGGTAAGTGTTTTAACCAATTTAACATTAGAAATATATTCCTCTGTAAACGCTGTTAAATGCCCTTTTTCAACGTTCATAACACCCACAAACTTTTTTGAAGATATTGCTATAAAATGAGCGGTAAGCAGTGGTAACGGCGTTAATGCCAAAACATAGAGAGCAATATGGCGGTTGATAAAAAACATTGCCGAGAGTGTTCCTATTATTGTAACAACAGCAGTAAAAAACTGTGTAACCGCCTGTAATAAACCATCTGAAATATTTTCGCAGTCCGCAACTGTCCGGCTTACCAAATCGCCTTTGTTGTGCCTGTCCAATTTTGAAACAGGAAGTCTTTGGAGTTTTGAAAAGAGATTAATTCTCAAGTCCTTTGCGGTGTTATATGAAAATTTTGCAGAGATTATACTGTTAAACCATTGACAAAAAGCAACTACCATAACAATTATAACCATTTGCAACAGTATTTCAGATATTTTATTAAAGTTAACATTATTTTCTCCCACAGCAAAGTCAATAGTTTTACCAATCAGAAAGGGTACGAATAAAGCTAAAACCCCACCGACTGTTGAGAATAACAACGATAAAAATAATTCTTTTCTATATGGTTTTATAAATTCTTTCATTTAAATACTGCATATCACCCACTTAAAATAAAACGCCGCCTGAAAATGAACCCAAAAAGTCTCCCTTAAAAATGAACCACCCGCACCTAACCGGAATCGAACCGGTATCTTTAGAGTCGGAGTCTAATGCTCTATCCTTTAAGCTATAGGCACTGAGTTGGTATGTAACATTTTGACTTCGTCAAAATGTTACATACCAACAATTAATAATTAGTAATTAATAATGAATAATTTAATTATCAATTATATAATTTTCCAATTTAATTATTAATTACTAATTCTTCATTACTAATTGTCGACGAAGTCGACGTAGACGTAGTTGTTGCGTCTATTACATTCCCCGAAGTGTCATATTGAAAAACTGACGATACAGGGATTGGTTCTGTAAATTCGCCGCTGTAGTCAACAAAACTTATGTTCAAATCAACATCTCCGCTGATACCGTCAACTTTCCCTGTGTTTGAATATTGCCAGATTTTATAATCATAATAGTATGAGGTTTCGTCATTATAATCTGCAACCCAAAAATCATAGTCTGTCAAACGTGAAAGGTCATATTTGAGATATAAGAGTTTGCGGCTTGCATAAATCATCGGCACATAGCCGTTGTTTTTGATATTCTCACAAAAAGCTATTGCACAGTCGGTAAAATCCGCAACCTTAACATCGTCTGTTCTTGCGTCATCTCCTGCAATAATCTCCCAGTCATATACAACGGGAAAACTTATTTCATAAGGCTCTATAGCGTCAAGAATGAGATTACTCTCCTCAACCGCCTCTTCAACGCTGACAGCCTGTGAAAAGAAATATACCCCTACTTTAATACCGGCGTCAACCGCTCCTTGGATATTTTTTTGATAATTATCGTCAAGTTTTGAAACACCCGAACCGTAAGTTCTCACACCTGTGCGGATAAATGCAAAATCAACCCCTGCCGCCTTCACTTTTTGCCAGTCAATATCACCGTTATGAACAGAAACATCTATACCCACAAGGCTGTTAATACTTCCGTTATGGAGATAGTATTTAAAACCGTTTTCCGCATTATGGTAATTTTCATTTTTCAGTTGGTTGAGGGGAACGTCTGTTAAAAGGGGTATCCAAACTTCACCCATACCGCCGTCTTGGAAGAGTACTTTTTTGTATATATCGTCATTAAACACAGGGGAGTGAGCGGTGAGAGTAAAAGGCTCTCTGGCATATCGCTTGATAATCTCATATTGCGGGTCGGCAACGCTGACAGGAGTAATACCGTCTGTTTGTTGCGGAGATATAAGTTTCCCGGAATATGCGTTATACAGCAGAACAGATAACACCGCTATAGTTACAAGCAACAATACAATAAAACTTATATTAAGAATTTTCAGAGTAGTTTTAAGTTTACTTTCTCCGTTTTTTTCTAACGGAAATTCAAAATGCTTATCATTTGTTTTTTCTTTTGCCACTAATACACCTCTTTTTACTTACAATATAATAAATCTTTCCTCTAAAACCTAAAAGGCAGATAATCTACCGAAACAGCCTCAACAGGGGTTGCGGTAATAGTAACAGTATTATTCTCAACTTCAATACTTGCCCAACAATCGGGGAAGTTCTCTAAGATTACTTTATAATTCTTGGTAAATGCAAGGTTCGTCATATTCTGGTCTGTTAAATCAACTTCAACCGTAATATCTTCGGGTTGTATCTTTTCAAGGGATTCTTCGGGTCCTATAATCGAGAATGTTTTGGAATATTCCTCTATCTTAAATTCATAATTCATGGGTTTGTTGATTATCGAAAAATCCTCTGTGTTAACAGTAAAATCTTTTTGTATATATTCTTGGTCGTCAAAAATAACACCCACAGACTTAATATCTGAAATATTCTTAAAATTATCGGGTAAAGTCAGATAAAAAACTTTTACAAATTCAGGTGTAACTTCTCTCAAGTCAATATATCCCAAAGACCTTGAGAAAGTATTAATAGAATCTTTCGGAGCGGCAACTGTTATTGACGCAGGAGAAAAACGGAATTTTGATTTTAAGAGGTCAACGTCAAGATAGTCAGGTGCATTTTTCAATTCAAAATCAAATTTCAAAGTCTTTTTTGCAAGAATGAGAAAGTTTACAGTATAATCCATAAGCGGAACAGTAAGGGAAGATTGGTTTAAAACTGATTCGTCAGCTGTATATAATGTCATTTTAGAGGCGTGAGTAGTATAGCTCTCCGCAGAGCTTATAATATCTTCCACATTAACAACGACTTTATCAATACTCGAAATTTGTGCGGCAGGACCTTTGATTGTAACTGTTTGAGGTGAAATACTTGTGCTGTCGATAAATAAATCGGGTTCGGAAACAGTAACACCCGGAGCCTCAACGGTGACATCAAAGCGTTTTTCAATAATCTTATCAAAAGTAACATTAACATTTGCAGGTTCTATTTTTAAAGTTTCAACTTCAATTCCGCTGTGATTATCAAGAGCAAGCCGTAAATTATACTCTCCCGCACCTGTCACTTCATCACAAATTACCCGAACAGATAAATCGTCAGCCTTAATCGAACCAACCTGTTGCCGTTCACCTCTGATTTGCACATCGGCATTTGCAGGTAAAGGGGAAACAACACTTAAGTTAGCCAACTCACCTGTCAAAGTGATATTTGAAAGCTTTACATTATCAATGGTTTTCGGAGCAGTAGGGTAAATTGTTACAGACACAATAAACCAAACAAGCACAGACAAAAACACTGAATAAATAATCAATGCTATTTTCCCTGTGAATTTTTTTAATATATTCTTTTTTGTATTAATTCTTAAATTATTACCCATCTTTTTCACATCCCATTACTCATTACTCATTACTAATTTCTAATTACTAATTGTGCAAGCTCCGCTTGCACTCAGTCTTTTTTGTTATTAAAATCTATATTGCTGTGTATATCCTCAACGGTTTTAATCTTTTTAAGCTTAGTAGGTTTCTCATTGGGGATAATATTAGTTGTAAGATAGCTTTTAATATAGTCAATGTTAAGGTTGCGAGTTAGATTACCTTTTTCCGCTATGGAAATAAACCCTGTTTCCTCTGAAACAATTATAATAATTGCATCGGAATTTTCGCTCATACCTATAGCCGCTCTGTGACGTGAACCTAATTTTTTGTTGATTTTTGTATCGTCCATAGGTTTGGGCAAAAAGCAACCTGCCGCAAGTAACATACCGTCACGAACAATCAATGCACCGTCGTGTAGAGGTGTGTTTTTAAAAAATATATTCAAAAGCAATTCTTTTGTGGGTGAGGCGTTAAGAGTAGTCCCTGTTGCAATTTGCTCTCCTAACTTTGTTTGCCCCTCGATAACAATCAACGCTCCCGTGAAAGTCGCTGACATTTCCTCAAGTGCCTCACAAATCTCGTCAATTGCAATATACCATTGCAACGTCACTTTATCCTGCATTTTAATACTGAAAAGCCGCTTTGTTCCCACTTTGGTCTGACCGAATTTCTCCAAAATCCGTCGCAGTTCAGGTTGGAAAATAATTATAAACGCAAGTAACCCTACATCTAATATATTCTTTAAAACGAATTGTAAAACCTTTAATTCAGCTAATTTTGCCACAAGATATACAGCCACTAAAAGCATAATACCTTTTAACAGCTGACCCGCTCTTGTTTCACGCACAAGACTTATACCTTTATATAGAATAAAGGCAACTACCAGTATATCAACAACATCAACTAATTTTACGGATTCCAAAACGCTGAGTAAAGAACTCTTTATATCATCAAAATTAAATATATCCAAGTAAAACTTCCTTAGTAAAGTTTTTTATTTAGTACACCACTATAATTATACTACAACTAAAAATTTTGTCAAGTTTTTTATTTTAGTAAATATTTGATTATTTTTTACATTAACATAAATTCAATGACTGTAAACCCCACTAAGCCATTGTATGAACAATGACTTTTTATGTTATTTTTTTAGATTGGGAAATCTAAATCACAACACTTGCGTGTCGGGTAACGTGACAACCCACATTCACCGCAACAGGCAATCCTGCAATATGAGTGGGATATTGTTCGATATTAACACCCAATGCGGTAATATCCCCTCCGAACCCCTGACAACCGATATTCAGCTTGTTGAGTTCGGTTAATATTTTATTTTCCAAATCAGCATAGAAAGGGTCGCTGTTACGCTCTGCAATATCTCTGCAGAGTGCTTTTTTTGCAAGAAAAGCAGAATATTCAAAATTTCCACCGATACCCACACCTATAATCGTGGGAGGACAAGGATTACCGCCTGCAGTCTTAACGGTTTCTGTTATAAAATTTACTATTTCATCAACAGTCGCCGAGGGTGTAAACATTTTAACAGCACTCATATTTTCAGAGCCGAACCCCTTAGGGCAAACATCAATTTTGACTTTATCACCGTCAACTATTTTTGTATGAATAATCGCCGGAGTGTTGTTTTGTGTATTAACACGGCGTAAAGGGTCTTTAACAATGGACATTCTTAACAATCCGTTTGTATATCCCTCTGCAACACCTTTATTAATTGCCTCTTCAAGACTGCCGCCTGTTAGGTAAACATTTTGCCCTATCTCAATGAAAATAACAGCCATTCCTGTATCTTGACAAATCGGCAATTCTTCTGTTTGTGCTATTTCAAGATTTTCAAGCATATCCTTAAAAATCCCTTTTGCCGTTTCATTTGTTTCAGCTTTGCCACATTCTTCTATGCAACATTCAAGTGAAGAGGGCAGTTTAAGATTAGCGTCAATGCAAAGTCTGCAAACCTCTTCTTCTATTTTTAAAACACTTATTTCTCGCATTTTTTATTCCTTTATATAGTATTATCCGTCACAACTTTCGTTGCGTCTTAATATCAGTACACAAACAAATTCGCACCGTAAACCAAACCCGAACCGAAACCAACCAAACAGACTTTGTCACCTCTTTTAATTCTTCCGGAAACAATCCCCTCGTTTAACGCAATGGGAATTGAAGAAGACGAAGTATTTCCGTAGTCTTCTATGGTAACAATAAATTTTGAGAGGTCAACGTTCAGATTTTTTGCCGCTGTTTCAATAATCCGCAGATTAGCTTGATGAGGAATAACCCAATCAATCTCCGAAACACTCCAACCCACATTCTCACAAGCTTTTTCAACACAAAGCGGTAAAATCTTTGTTGCAAATTTATAAACTTCCTTGCCGTTTTGTATTAATTTTCCACCATTTTGTTCGGCATAAATACACATTGCACCATCGGCATCCGCACCTAAAAATGAACCGTAAGGAGCTGTGCTGTCAGGTTCAAGCAATACAGCCGCCGCACCGTCACCGAATAACACACAGGTTGTACGGTCGGTGTAATCTACTATACCCGTCAATTTTTCAGAAGAAATAACCAAAGCGTTTTTGTAATTATATCTTGAAACAATATCCAACGCATAGTTAAAACCCGCACAAGCCGCCGAAACATCAAAACACCTTGCATTTTTTGCCCCGATTTCCTTTGCAACCAGACAAGCCGTTGAGGGGAAATAATACTCGGGAGTTATAGTTGATACTACTATTAAATCAATATCGTCCACATTAATATCCGCCGTAACAACCCTTGCGGCTTTTCCTGCCATTTCATACATTTTTTCTTCTGCAATATGTCTTGTTTTAATACCTGTTCTTGTTCGTATCCATTCGTCATTTGTTTCTACTATTTTGGTAAAATATTCGTTGTCTAATATCCCCTCGGGGATATATACGCCTGTTTTTTTAATCTTAAACATAATTTTCTCCGAACATTTTTTTCAGATTATTATCATATGTATTACAATCCAAAAAAATTAAAGTTTTTTTGAATATTATTATTGTACATTTTCCAAAATGATGATATAATAATATCCTACACTTTATTATACCACAGAGAAAAAAATTTACAATGATTTTGAGGAAAAAATGAAGATTTTCTTATTTCCCGGTCAAGGCACTCAAAAAGCCGGTATGGAAAGGCTTTTATTGGCTGCTTATCCGGATTTAGCATATATTTACAATATCGGTTCGGAAATTTTAGGATATGATTTGCGTGGATTAACAGACGAAGATTTAACACATACAAAATACGCCCAACCGGCAATATTTGCCTGTTCTGTCACTTCCTTCAAAAGCCGCGAGGCAATGGGAGATATTGCATTTAAGCCTTTTGCTGTTGCCGGACATTCCCTCGGCGAATTTTCCGCAATGGTTGCAAGTGAGGTTTTAACTCTTGAAGACGGATTCAAAGTTATAAAGGCTCGTGCAGAGGCTATGGAAAAATGTGCAGAGCAAACAAAAGGTGCAATGGTTGCGGTCTTAAAACTCCCTGTTGAAACTATCGAAACAGTTTGCAATGAAACAGAAGGCTTTGTCACCATAGCAAATTACAACTCCGACAATCAAACAGTTATTGCCGGCGAAGTTGCCGCTGTCAATCTTGCAAGCGAAAAACTCAAAGAATTAAAAGGGCGTTGTGTTCCGCTGAAAACCGCCGGAGCATTTCACACTAAACTAATGCAACCGGCGGCAGATGAATATCTGACAAAAATCGACAACATCACTTTTAATAACCCCACTTGCGAATTTTACTCTAACGTTACAGGCAAAAAGCTTTCAGACTTCACCGATTTCAAAGCCCTCACCGCTAAACACATTGTTTCACCTGTACGTTTTGCTCAAGAAGTTAAAGCTTTCAAAAAAGACGGTTGTGACGAGTTTTTTGAATGTGAACCCAGCGGTGTATTAACAAAGTTAATACAATGAATAATTAGTAATGAATAATGAGTAATTAAATTATTTAATTTTCTAATTACTAATTATTTAATTATAATTATTAATTACTAATTTCTAATTACTAATTATTTTTGTTCCACGTGGAACACAGGCAATGCCTGTTCTATTTCGTGATTATGTTTAACTTGAACTTTATTTTAACTCACACGGGCGATTATATTTAACTTACCATTCCATTTAACGTACACGGGCGATTATTTTAACTTACCATTCCATTTAACGTACACGGGCAATTATATTTAACTTACCATTGCATTTAACGTACACGGGCGATTATATTTAACTTACCATTCCATTTAACGTACACCGGCGATTATTTTAACTGTTTTTTTAAAATATGAATTATAGGATAAAACAACTATATGGAGAAATTTACTTTAATAGGACATCCTTTAGGACATTCTATTTCACCGTTAATACACAATATGCTTTTTAAGTTCAGAAATAGAGATGCCGAATACACATTAACAGATATAACAAAACTCTCTGCAGAGGTTCTCAGAGAGTTCAGGGGATTTAATGTTACTATCCCTTACAAGAAAAAGGTTATGTCTTATCTTGACGATATATCTAATGTTGCCGATATAGGTTCGGTCAACTGTGTAAATAATACTAACGACTTGCTTTACGGATATAATACCGATGTTTTCGGTTTTTTAAAGAGTATCCCTCATAATATCTGCAAAGGTGAGATTTTGCTTTTCGGTTTCGGCGGTGCCGGAATAATGGTTGCAAACGAAGTCGAAAAAGCCAAAGGCACTCTCACTGTTGTTTGCCGTGAAAACGGTACGTCTATCACCGAGGCGAGAATGTATTGCAGAAATAAATGCCGTATGACGGTTTATTCCCTTGAGGAATTTAAACCGACACATTTTGAACGCTTTAATCTCCTTGTCAATGCCACTCCCTTGGGTATGTATCCCGATATTGACGAGTGTCCTGCCACAGAGGAAGTTATTAAAAATTCAGATTTTGTCTTTGACGCTGTTTATAATCCTATTAAAACAAAACTTCTTAAAACAGCAACAAAATTCTCTGTTCCCAATGTTTCGGGTTTGAAAATGTTGATATATCAAGCCGCTCAATCACACCAAATTTGGCATAATGACACTTACACCGAAACGGAATTATACAGAATACAAACGGAATGTGAAAAAGCGTTAAGCAATTTTCAGAATCCGGCACTTAACGTATGAAAAAAAATATTTATCTGACAGGATTTATGGGTTGCGGCAAAACAACCATAGGTAATTATCTTTCAAAAAAAATCGGGCGAGATTTTCTTGACCTCGACAATTTTATAGTGCAAAAAGAAAATCGTTCTATTGAGAATATTTTTGAAACTGACGGTGAGGAGTATTTTCGTAAAGCCGAAACAGATTATCTCAAAGAGATTTCAACACTTTCAACAAAAAGAGATAGGGTTATCGGTCTAGGCGGTGGGACAATACTCTCTGACAAAAACGCTGGTATTTGCAAAAAAAACGGAGTTATCATTTTTTTGGAACTCTCTTTTGAACAATCTTATGAACGCATTAAATACAGCCGCCGTCCTCTTGTTATGAATAATTCCAAAGCCGCATTAGAAGAAATTTATAATAAGCGGTTGCCGGTTTATCAGAAAAATGCTCATTTTTCTGTTAATGCCGATAACGGTCCCTTTGTTATAGTCAGAGAATTAAAGCGTTATTTACAGGGGATAATATAAATGCAAAAAAGGTGAATAAAAATGGAAGATTTAAATGAACGATTCCGTCTCATAAAAAGCGGAAAATTTGCAATGTCAGGCTACGAAATTATTATTGATAAAGTTACAGGTGTTAATTATTTATTTAGATTTAACGGATATTCAGGAGGATTGACTGTTTTAGTTGACGAAAATGGGAAACCTATTGTTACAGAAAAAACATATTAACGGTCATTACAAAATAAATACAAACAAAAAAGGGTGAATTAAAATAAAAATTTATAATGCACAGATATATACTATGGCTGATACTCCGTTTGAGGGTTGGATTGAGTTTGAAGACAAAATCATAGATATGGGGGAGGGTAAACCTGCTGAGATTTTCCCTGCCGATATTAACGCTATGGGCGGCGTTATTATTCCCGGTTTTATTGATGCACATACACATATCGGCATTATTGAAAGCGGTTTGGGCTTTGAGGGTGACGATTGTAATGAAGCGACAGACCCTTTTACACCTAATCTTCGAGTGATTGACGGTATAAATCCTATGGATAAATACTGGGATTTAGCAAGAGCACAAGGCATTACAACAGTTGCAATTGCTCCCGGTTCTGCTAATCCTGTGGGAGGACGTATCATTGCCGCAAAAACAACAGGGGGTGTTTTTTCACCCGATTGTAAAAAATCTCGCCGCATTGACGATATGTACCTTGCAACTGTGGGAATAAAATTTGCTTTAGGCGAAAATCCGAAAGCGGTTTACAACGAACGCAGTACAACCCCCATTACCCGTATGGCTGTTGCAATGGTTATTCGTGAGGGTTTGGATAAAGCAAAGCATTATATGGAACAATATGATAAACACAAAGCCGACCCCGAAGAGAACGAAAAACCCGAGTTTGATTCAAAATCCCACGCTCTCCTCCCGATTTTACGCCGTGAACAAAAAGCACATTTCCATTGTCACCGTGCCGACGATATTTTTACTGCTTTGCGTATCTCAAAAGAATTCAACCTCGACCCTGTTTTGGTGCACGCAACCGAGGGATATATGATTGCTGATATTTTAGCCAATGAATCTACTCCCGGCGGTACTGTTTCGGCAATTGTAGGGCCTTTGCTTTGCGACAGTTCCAAGCCCGAGCTTGAACATCAAGACCTTTGCAATGCAAATACACTTCTGAAGAACGGCATAAAAGTTGCACTCTGCACCGACCACCCCGAAACCCCCATACACTATCTTTCCCTTACTGCCGCCGCTGCAATGAAAGGCGGAATGGTTTTTGATAATGCAATGCGTTGTGTAACTGTCAACGCCGCTAAAATCTTAGGCATTGATGACAGAGTAGGTTCTCTCAAAATCGGTATGGACGCAGACCTCCAACTCTATGACGGTTATGAACTCTTCGGTATGTTCTCTAAACCCGAAAAAGTATTTATAGGCGGGCAGGCAATGCCCGCAGATATTTGCGGGTAACACCCGCTGGTATTTCGTGATTATGTTTAACTCAATATTGATTTTAACGCACACGGGCGATTATTTTAAGAAACTTTAAGAGGTGAATTATATGACTACTTTAAGTATATCCTTTGACAACAAATTAGTTAAAAAAATATTAGACAAAGTAGAGGAATTAAATATTGACATTGACACCTATTTTGCTGAATTAGCAGAAAAATCTCTGAAAAATGAAACCGTAGGTTTTCGTCAAGGCAATCCTCGACAAGAACGACACGGAATTTTCAAAGACCGTATTAAAACAGAAGATAATTTTAATGACCCTTTGGATTGTCTTAAGGAGTATATGTAATCGGGCAATGCCCGCAAATATTTCGTGATTATATTTAACTTAATATTGATTTTAACGCACACGGGCGATTATGTTAACCAAAGATAAAAAATAATTGTTCCACGTGGAACAATCTCATCTAAATATTTAACAACAATATTCGCCCGTGTAGTAAAACGAAAAACCAAATAAAATAAAGCCACGAAAATAAGTGGGCATTGCCCACTTCCACGTGGAACAATAATTATATAAGTATTTAAATAAAACTATAAAGTAGAAGTAAAACCGTGAAAGGAAAAATATGAACACTAAAATAACTGAATTATTAAATATAAAGTACCCTATCATTCAAGGCGGGATGGCTTGGGTTGCAGAATCAAAACTTGCCGCCGCTGTTTCTAATGCCGGCGGACTTGGTTTAATTGCCGGAGGTTCTGCTCCCATTGACTATCTTCGTGAACAAATCAGAGAATGTCGCAAACTTACAGATAAACCTTTCGGTGTTAATATTATGCTTATGTCACCCAATGCCGACGATTTAGCAAAATTAATTATTGAAGAAAATGTACCTGTGGTTACAACAGGTGCCGGTAACCCAACTAAATATGCGGAAGATTGGAAAAAAGCCGGTGTGAAAATTATCCCTGTAATTCCGTCTGTGGCTTTGGCGAAACGTATGGAACGTGTCGGAGCTGATGCAGTTATAGCAGAGGGAACGGAGAGCGGCGGGCATATCGGCGAAATTACAACTATGTGTCTTGTGCCGCAAGTCGTTGACGCTGTTTCAATTCCTGTAATCGCCGCCGGAGGTATTGCTGATAAGAGAGGTGTTAATGCCGCTTTTGCGTTGGGTGCAGATGGAGTTCAATGCGGCACAATTTTCCTTGCAAGTGAAGAAGTTCAAATTCACGAAAATTATAAAAATCTTGTTTTAAAAGCAAAAGATACCGACAGCATTGTAACAGGAAGATTTACAGGACACCCTTGCAGAGGTGTTAAAACTGCTTTTGCAAAGTCACTTTTAGACTTTGAACGCAACGGCGGCACTCCCGAAGAATTTGAAGAAATAACCCTCGGTTCGCTCCGAAAGGCTGTTCAGGACGGTAACCTTGACGAAGGTTCATTCCTCTGCGGTGCTATCGCCGGGCTTATTAAAGAAGTTAAGTCTTGTAAAGAGATAGTTGAAAGTTTATTTGTCTAGCGGGTAACACCCGCTGGGTATTTCGTGATTATCTTAACCCAATATTGATTTTAACGCACACGGCGGACAATGCCCGCAAATATTTCGTGATTATATTTTAACTAAATTGTTATTAATAACGCACACGGGCGATTATGTTAACCAAAGATAAAAAACAATGTTCCACGTGGAACAATATTCGCCCGTGTAGTAAAAAGAAAAAACAAATAAAATAAAGCCGCGAAACATATGTGGGCATTGCCCACTTCCACGTGGAACAATATTCGCCCGTGTAGTAAAACGAAAAACCAAATAAAAATAAGCCCAAGGAGGTAAAAGAATGAAAGCAATAATTACCGGTTCAGCGAGAGGGATAGGTGCTGCTATCGCCTTGAAACTTGCAGAGGACGGATATAATATTATACTAAATGACGTAAGCGAAAAGGCTTTTGAAAATAATGATATTGTACAAAAAATAAAGAGTTTCGGTGTTGATTGTCATATCAAAATAGCTGACGTTTCCGATTACGAGGCTTGCGAACAAATGGCAAGTGAGATTAAAGCTATCGGTTCGATAGATGTTCTTGTGAATAATGCCGGGATAACTCGTGACGGTTTGCTGGCTCGTATGAGTGAAGAACTCTATGATATGGTTATAAATATCAATCAAAAATCTGTTTTTAATATGACAAAACATATCGGAAATATTATGTTAAGACAAAAAAGCGGTTGCATTATCAATGTTACAAGTGTTGCGGGGCTTTACGGCAATGCCGGTCAATTTAATTATTCAGCCTCAAAAGGTGCTTTGATTGCAATGACAAAAACCACTGCGAAAGAGTTAGGCGGTCGTGGTATACGCTGTAATGCAGTTGCTCCCGGATTTATCCGCACACCTATGACTGACAAACTCACTCCCGAGCAACAGGCAGAAATGCTTAAGGCAATTGCTTTAAAAAGATATGGTGAGCCTGATGAAGTTGCTAACGTTGTCGCTTTTCTGTGTTCTGAAAAAGCAAGCTATATCACAGGACAAATTATCGAGATTTCCGGCGGACTTTCAATGTAAATTTATCTGCATTTAAACAAAATTCATTTCACAAATGAAAAATGAATTGTTTTTCCAAGGAGGAAAATTATGAAAAAACTATTAGCTATGATTTTAGCAATTTCAATGTTAGGCGGTTGCGGCACAACCGATAAGAAAAATAAAGATACCACTTCAACTTCAACAACGACTTTGCAAAGTATCCTTTCAACAACCGAAAAAAATATCCCTCCCCCTGTGCTTACCCCTGTCACCGTAAAAAATATTTCAACGTTCAGCGATTATGTCCCCTATAACTACACAGGCACACCCTCTGTTCCCGAATACACCATTTCCGCAAACTTAGATAATGTCATTAACCGTTGGCAATATACAACCGAAGAAAAACCGGAATATGACGTTGAAGAAGATTATACCGACCAAGACGGAAACCCTTATATCTATCAATTCTATCGTTCAGACTATGAAATGTCTGAAGAAATGCAAAAACTCATTGAAGAAAACGGTTTTGCTGTAAGTGACAGATACGATATAGGCAGATATTCAACACTCTATGAAGAAAACAGATATGACCTCGTGCCTAATTTTATCACAACAGATACAGCTTTGTATTCATTCCACCTTGTTTTCTCAAGCATACTCGTCAACCTTGAAAAGAATATTTTCTATAATGAACTGAATACGCTTACAACCGAAATGTATAATCAAGCAGAAGCAATGTATTATATGGCGGAAGATACGGATTTTGAAAATGCGGCTTTGAGAAATTACGCTTACTTTGCTGTTGCAAATTCATTGTTAAATACTTCTTTTGAATTTCCTGCTGAAATAAGTGATATTTGCAAAGAGGAAATAACGCTGATTAATAATGCTTCAGGTCCTGCTCCCTCGCCTATTGTAAATTTAGGTGAAAACAATGATTCTTTAGAAGAATTTCAATTGGACTATTCTCAATTTACTCCTCGTTCTCATTATACCGAAACAGAAGAATTGCAGAAATATTTCAGAGTAATGCAATGGTACGGACAGACAACTTATCGTTCAAAATATGAAGACGAAGCAAAATCAGCAATACTAATGACTGCTTTGCTTTATACTTCCCAAACAGCTTTAGACAGTTGGATGAAAATCTATGAACCCACAAACTTCTTTGTAGGCGACAGTGACGATATTATCCCGCAAAATTTCTATACCGAGTTAAGCGAAATTTACGGCGACTTTTCAGATTTCACAGCTTTAACAAACAACGAAAATTTTGAAAAAGCAAAGCTGATAATCAGAGCAATGAAAAAACCTGCAATTAACTCAACACCTATCTATGAAACTGTTGAAGATGTTGACAAAGCAATTGTCGGCTTGCGTTTTATGGGACAACGTTTTACGGTTGACGGTGCGATTATGCAACAGCTTATGGACAGACTTGTCCCCGACAGAGCATTGCCCTCCGCTTTAGATATCCCCTCTGCTTTCGGCTCAAATCTTGCTGAAGAACTCCAAAAAGACGAAACCTCTCAATACCCCGAATACCAAAGTCAGCTTGATTTTGTTCGTGAGAAAATCAATGCTTTACCCGAAGAAACTTGGGGCAGCAATGTCTATTGGGGTTGGTTGAATAATCTGCGTCCCCTTACAGACGATACAAAATCCGAGGGCTATCCCCTCTTTATGCAAAATCAACTTTGGGAGCAAAAGGAACTCAATACCTTTATATCTTCTTGGACAGAACTCAAACACGACACCGCACTTTATATAAAACAACCTATGGGAGAAATGGGCGGCGGTATCCCGGACGAACCCGAAACAGCCCCCGACGACGGCGGATATGTTGAACCGAACCCCAATGTTTACGGCAGATTACTTGCTCTTACAAATATGACGTTAAGCGGAATGGAAAGCAGAGGTTTGTTTTTTGAAGAAAAATATCCCGAAGATAGAGATATAAGCATAAAGAGTGCTTTAGAGAAATTGCAATATTTATATCAAAATCTCTTAACTATCTCCGAACACGAACTTGCAAACACCCCTTTAACAACAGAGGAATATGATTTTATCCGCACTTTCGGCGGCGAGTTGGAACACGTTTGGGATGTTTATCACTATAATCATCCTAACGTAATGATGGGCAATAATACAAATACTTCTCTTGTTATTGACGTTGCAACCGACCCTAACGGACTATGTCTTGAAGAGGGCGTTGGCTACGGTAAGTTAATGATTGCGGCATTTCCCCGCAACGGAGAAGTTGTTTTGGGCAGCGGAGTTGTTTATTCACACTATGAATTTACCCAACCACTCGACCATAGATTAACAGACGAAGAATGGCAATTTTCTCTTTCATTAAAAGAAATGCCGTTTTTGGTTGAATATTTTGAGAGTGTATGGAGTGCCGAAAATAACCCCGATGATTATGCCGAAGTCCCCTACTATATCGATATTCCCGAATATTCAGACTGGCAAAAAGATTTTATTGCCGACATCGGTTTCCTTGAGAATTGGGAATTGGAAGAACTTGAACAACAGGCACAAGAGGGAACTGAAGAAGATACTGAATAAAATATTTTAAAATGACAATAATGTAAGTATTAAAAAATGAAAAAAATCTTTGCAATCATTATGGCGTTTTCACTTCTCTTTGTTTCCCTCCTTAACAAAGAGAGTGAAACGCCTTTCCGATTATTTATTAAAAATTGGGATTATCAATCCCAAATTGAAACAAAAAACGGCTATACATATACCCTTAAAAATGGGATATTAACCGTGAAAAGCCTTAACAAAAATAAAGGTGTAATATGGCAAAGCGACAGAGAATGGTATATAACCGCTTTTGCTTTGGGAGATTACAACAAAAACGGTTTTACAGACATTACTTTCACCCTTTGGAAAAAATACAGTTTCGGTAAATATGTTCCTTTTAATCAAACCAATGACCCCGAGAGAAAATGTCATATCTGGGTTTACGAAAATACAGGAATAAGTCTTTACAATGTTTGGTGTTCATCAAATCTCCCTCGTGCAGTCTATAGCTTTACTCTCAATGACGAAATTCTGACAATGCAAGAAAGTGAATATGACAGCTTTAAACTCAAGGAATATAAGTATTATTGGGATAATTGGGGATTTATGCCGTTTTAATGCATTTGTTCATAAAAAAATGTTTAAATTTTTACGAAAAATTGTTGAATTTTGTTCTCGAATAGTATATAATAACAAAAAAGCTAAAAAGGAGTTGCTGATATGAAAATTACATTAGTATCACCAAAAATTACTCTTTCGGAAGATTTCAAGGATTTTGCCGAAAAGAAAGCCTCAAAAAAGTTAGAACGCTTTTTTGACGAAAGTGCAGAGTTAAAAATCACGCTCCGTGAAAATCAAAATAAAATTACTGTGGAAGTAATTATAAAACATAAAAGCTT
>JAISIJ010000226.1 GCA_031262245.1 Oscillospiraceae bacterium
TGCCAACTATGAAAATAACTACGGAACTTCGATAGTTGCCGCCCCTGCAACTATCAGAAAACCAAAAATTTATGGAAGATTTTTTTTCCTTTTTTGATTATGACGAAATCGGTTATTTGAACGGTGTGTGCTATGTCGGTGATTTTTACATCATCAATGGATATGCCGCCTTGTTGGATAAGTCGGCGCGCTTCACCTTTTGAGGGGGCAAGGTTGGATTCAACTAATAAATCGAGAATATTGTGTTCGCCGGCTGAAACTGTTGTTGTAGGCATATTTTCACTGTTGCCCGAACCTGCAAATACAGCTTTTGCAGCAGATTGTGCAATTTCTGCCTTTTCTTTGCCGTGAACAAGAGCGGTAACCTCATATGCTAAAACTTCTTTGGCGGAATTGAGCTTTTCACCGCTAAGAGTTTGTTCCATTTCTTCAATCTGTTCAATAGGGAGGAAAGTCAATAATTTCAAGCAGTTAATTACATCATCATCGGAAACATTACGCCAATACTGATAAAAATCATAAACAGGGCATTTCTCTTCGTCAAGCCATAACGCACCCTTTTCTGTTTTCCCCATTTTTTTACCCTCTTTAGTGGTGAGGAGAGTAAAAGTCATTGCAAAGGCTTGACCCGAACAAACACGTCTGACTAAGTCAACACCGCCCAGCATATTAGACCATTGGTCGTTGCCGCCCAACTGCATTTTAACATTTTTTGTACGGTACAGGTGAAGAAAATCATAACTTTGCATAAGCATATAGTTAAATTCAAGGAAAGAAAGCCCGTTTTCAAGGCGGGATTTAAAACATTCAGCCGTAAGCATTTGGTTAACGGAAAAATATCTCCCCACATCACGCAAGAAGTCGATATAATTCATTTGCAAAAGCCAGTCGCCGTTTTTAACAATCTCCGCTTTGCCGTCGCTGAAATCAATAAACCTTGACATTTGTTCTCTGAAAATGTCAGCGTTGTGGTTAATTTCCTCAACAGTCAGCATTTTACGCATATCGGTTTTGCCTGTGGGGTCGCCAATCATAGTAGTACCCGTCCCCAAAAGTGCAACAGGTTTATGCCCGGCATTTTGCATATGTTTCATAACAACCAACTGCAAAAAATGTCCAACGTGTAAACTGTCGGCAGTTGCGTCAAAGCCGATATAAAAGGAAAATTTCTCGCTGTTAAAAAGTTCTTCAATTTCTTTTTCGTGGGTTAATTGTGCAATTAAACCACGTCTTTTAAATTCTTCAAATAAAGTCATTTTTACCTCTTTTTATATATTTATCGTTATTTTTCTATTTAATATTACACACCACAGCTAACCTGCACCACCTGCATTTACAATTTCGCCCACCGCAAGCCTGTCACAAATTTCATTTTCGGTATGTCCGTTATGCCCTTTTATCCAAACAAATTTTACTTTGTGCTGTGCCATAACGTTGTCCAAATCTTCCCAAAGGTCTTTGTTTTTATTCTTTTTCCAACCTTTGTTGAGGGTGTTTACAACGTATTGACTATCGGAAAATACTGTAACCTCACAAGGTTGATTAAGTGCTTTAAGCCCCTCAATTACAGCAGATAATTCCATACGGTTATTAGTGGTATCGGGTGCATATCCGCTTAATTCTTTAGTTACCTCGCCGAATTTCAGCAAAGCACCCCAACCGCCCTTGCCGGGATTTCCCGAACACGCACCGTCTGTATATAATTCAACTTGTTTCATTTTATTTCCTTGATTTTTAATTTTTCACTATAAGTATTTATACACTTTTCTTCCCCGACACAATTTGCATAATTCCTTTTCTCTTAAAATATTGTAATGAAAAATTATTTTTTGTTAAAAAATTCTTTAACTTTTTATGTGAAAAAACTTTATTATCACCGGCTTTAAGCAACGGTGAAAAAATATAATCCACAAAAGGTTTTGCAACAGGCGGAATCCAAGGTTCTCCGACAATTAAAGTTCCGCCGATTTTTAATACTCTTTTCGCTTCCGAAAAAAATTTTTCAGGATTGTTAAGGTGATGTAGAACGCAACAAATAGTCAAATAATCAAAAAAATTATCTTCAAAAGGGATATGTTCACCATTGGAAACCTGAAAATTTATATCCGAGTAAGTTTTTTTACATTCTTTAATCATTTCGGAAGATATATCAATACCGAACGCATTTATATCAGCTTTAGTTTTAATTGCAGATATAAGATTTCCGTTACCACACCCGACATCAAGAATTGCAACGCCATCTGTAGGTTCAATTATTTCAAGAATTTCAGTTTTGAATTTTCTTGTAAATTTTCCGTCAAATGTATTATCATAATTACTTGCAATTCTATCATAATTCTCTATTGAATATTTTTCGTTTTTGTTCATAAATCTCCGCTATTTTACATTATTGTACTATCCAAAAAAGTTTTAACTTCTTTACAAAACTGTTTCGGATTATCCGTAAAAGGAGTGTGTCCCGCATTTTCAATTATAACCATTTCTTTTTTCTTTGCCAAAACACTCAAATAATAATTCTCCACTAAATCAGTCGGGGTAATAAAATCGTTTTCGCCTTGAATAAAGCAAATAGGAACATCATATTTTCGGCTCAAATCCATAATATCAAACTTAAAATATAAATAGTCAATAAGGTTGTTTTGAGAGGTGATAATATTCTGTGTTTTAGAGGAAAACAAAAACCATTTCGCACAGTTAATTGACATTTCCGGTGATGTTATACCCATCCATATCTGTTTTATACCCGACATTTCGCCGTCACCTTTAAAATATTTTGCGGTTGTGGTAATCATTTGTTCGAGAGATTTTACATCTAAATTTTTAATATTATCTGTTTTTGATATTTGCTCAATGCCTTGTTTCAAAATTTGAACATCTTCGCTGTTACCTTTTTTCGCCGCCGTATCGGTTGCTTTTCTTGCCGCATAAATTTTCATTTCGTGAAAATCAGTTACTTGCCCGACACCGATATATGCCGACACTTTTTCCGAATGAGTATTTAAATATTCCGTCCCGAGTACCGTCCCCCAAGATTGACCTATGATAACGATTTTATCTTTGCCGAAACGCTCCCGCAAATAATCAACAACTTCGTCCGTATCCGCAAGAAGCTGTTCAACAGTCAGATTATAATTGTCTTTATTTTCATAAAATGTCAAACCGCAACCTCTTTGTTCCCAACAAACAATTGTATAATCTTTTTCCAAAGCTGTTTGATAATAATATGTCAAATATGTCAGCGGAAAGCCCGGACCGCCGTGAAGCCACAAGATAACGGGATTATTTTTATCTTCACCTCTAATTTGAAAATATTGTTTTATACCGCCTATTGTAACATAGGTGTTTTCTTGGATACCTATATCTGTATCTATTTTTGATTTAATTGAATTATGAATACGAAAAAACACAATAATCAAAGCTATTAACAAAAGTACAGCAAATAATATTATGAGTAATGTCAACACTGCCTTTTTTACCGCCCTAAATAAAATTCTTGCCATTAAAAACAATATCCCCAATTTTTTTATATTTACAAAATATAATTACTCATTACTAATTATTAATTGTAAATTATATCCGCAAAGCGATAATTTACTTCGGTTCTTTTTCTTTATCCAAATATTTAACAACTTCAACCGCCTCGTCAGCCTCCATACCCATACGAGAAAAGAACTCGTCAACCGCACTATATCCTAAACGTCTTTCACGGCTTGTAATCGCCGCAACTTCAAGGATAATCGCAATATTTCGTCCTGTTCTCACGGGGATAGTCATTGAGGGAACTTTAACATCAAGGACATTTGTAAATTCTCGCCCATTTCCCAAGCGTTCAAAAACTTTTTGCGTGTTATCTTCATTCCACTCTTCAAGGTGGACAATAAGGTCAATTTTAATGTCATTTTTTACCGCAGAAGACCCGAAAGTATGTGCAATATTTATCAACCCCACACCCCTTAACTCCATAACGTGACGGAGATTTTCAGGAGCAGACCCAACAAGTGTAATATTTGAAACTTTGCGAATTTCAACCGCATCGTCGGCAATAAGTCTGTGTCCGCGGCGAACTAATTCAATCGCAACCTCACTCTTACCCACACCGCTTTCACCTGTAATCAAAACCCCCTCGCCTGCAATTTCCATAAGCGTACCGTGACGTTGAATAATCTGTGAAAGCTTAAGATTGAGAAAAGCAATCAATGCTCCCGAAAAAGTAGATGTATTCTCAAGTGTACTCAAAATGGGAATCTCATTAATCTCCGCCAATTCAAGCATTTCCGGGAAAACAAGCAACTCCCTCGCAACAACCAATGCCTTAATCTTCCTCTCAAAAAGCTGTGCAATATGAATACGTCTGTTCTCTTTTGACAAACTATCCAAATATGCGTGCTCCATTTTTCCCATAATCTGTATACGGTTAGGATTAAAATAATCATAAAACCCCGCCAATTGCAAACCCGGGCGATTAATATCATTATCAATTACAACAATTTCTTCCGCATCATACGGCATATGTACCACAGTTAAATCAAATTTCTTAATAATTTCTGCAAGTGTTATAGTCGGCTTCATTTCTTTTTTACCTTTCTACTTGTTTTAGGGGCGGCAACTCTCGAAGTTCCGTAGTTGTTTTCATAGTTGGCAGTTCAGTTGACATCGTCACGACCGGTGTTTTTTTTTAGTATCTGCTACTTTTAGAGTAATACACCTTTCGAAGTTCCGTAGTTGTTTTCATAGTTGGCAGTTCAGTTGACATCGTCACGACAAGTGTGTTGTTTTCTTTTTTTTATATTTTCCTCTTTTAGGTTTATACATCTATAAACGCTTTTTTATGTACAACCTCCCATAATGGGGGGCGGTTTTACGTTAGCCTATGCTATAATAAATCATTTCACCTTGTTTATCCCTAAATTTCCGTCCATTCTCATTTATGGGGAAAATATTTATAAGGTCTAATCCTACACGGTCAGTATTATAATTATTTACTGTCCAATACTGAATAGCGATTTCGTATTTTTTATTTTCGGAAGTTATAATATTATTTATTGTAATATCATACTCTTCAGCCATTTTCTTTCCTTCCTCATAACTACCTGAACTGGGACCTCTCACTTGAGGTTCATCATAAGAAATTATATCACCTTCTATAAACAACTTTTTTTCTTTTAAGTTGTTGAGATTAGATTCATTTTGTGCTTTTATTGATAATAGTGGATATAATTTTTCAGCATCTTTATTAACAAAACACCGCATAACCTCTTTTGCAAGAACATCTAATTCGTCACGAATATTCGGTTTATCAGGTATTGAATCAAAAATTTTTGAAATATCTTCTTTAATTTGTTCTTCGTCTATTTCAAAATTACAAGCGTTAAAAGATAAAGTAAAAATAAGTATTAGACAGATTATAAATTTATTTCTTTTTTTCATACTTCCCACCACTGATTTCAAGTTACACAACATCTACTGACGAAAAAAGTTCTAAAATTCTGTCCTTTTTATCAAGTAAATATAAATATCCAATCAATGCCTCAAGACCTGTTGCCTTGTGGTAATCTGTAGAGTTTGCGTGTTTCGGGGAATGTCCGCCGCCGCCGGCATTTCGCCCACGTTTATAAATTGCCAACTCGTCCTCTGTCAAAAGCGGCAAGATTTTCTCGCAAATTTCTGCTTGCTTTTCACAGCAAACATATTTTATCTTCTCATTATGCAATTTTCCGGCAGAAGTATTTGCCTTTTTCACAAGAATTTCTCTGATATAGAGTTCATACACCGCATCACCCAAAAACGCAAGTGTCAATGGGCTGTATTGTTTAATATCAACGGACATATTCAAATTCAAACCCCTCAACATTAACAATATCCCCGTCTTGAATACCCAATTCCTGCAAAGACGCCTCTATTCCGCTCATAATTATAACCCTCTGGAAATATTGCAAAGAGGAATAATCATCCATATTAACTGTGCGGATAATAGGCTCAAGCCATTTCGCATTAACACAAAAAACACCGTCCTCTTTTGTGACAGTAAATTCCTGTTTTTTCTCTTGAACAGGTTTCGGCTCGGGCTTATATATAGTAACAGGAGGAAGTTTTTGCAATTCTTCCGCAATCTTCTCAATGAGTTCTTTTGTTCCTGCGTGGGTAACGGCAGAAATTGCAAAAAACGGTTTTTCGCCTACATATTCACGGAATTTTTCTATCTGTTCTTCTGTTGCAATATCAGATTTATTAGCAACAATTATTTGCGGCAATTTGGCTAAATCTTCAGAAAAAGTTTCAAGTTCTTTATTGATTTTTTCATAATCCTCAATGGCGTTTCTGCCCTCAATTTCGGAAATATCAACAACGTGGACAATAAGTCGGCAACGTTCAACGTGACGCAAAAACTCGTGACCTAAACCGACACCCTCACTTGCACCCTCAATCAACCCGGGAATATCAGCCATAACAAAAGACTGCTCCTCGTCAATTCTGACAACACCTAAAACAGGAGTAAGAGTTGTGAAATGATAGTTGGCAATAACAGGTTTTGCCGCCGATACTGCAGAAATAAGCGAAGATTTTCCTACATTGGGAAATCCCACAAGTCCAACGTCTGCAATAAGCTTTAACTCAAGCTGAACAGTATATTCTTCCCCGGGATAGCCGGGTTTTGAAAATCTGGGAGCTTGACGGGTTGAGGTTGCAAAATGTTGGTTTCCTCTGCCGCCGTCACCGCCTTTAGCAATAATTTGGGGACTTTCAACAGACATATCAGCAATAATACGCCCTGTTTCAAAATCTTTAACAACAGTTCCTCTGGGGATTTTAACAATTAAATCCTCTGCTTTTCTGCCACTTTGGCGTTTCGCTTTGCCGTTTTCGCCCTTGTTTGCGACATATTTCCTCTTGTATCTGAAATCAATTAATGAAGAAAAATTATCGTCAATGACAAAAACGACGTCGCCGCCTTTACCGCCGTCACCGCCGTCAGGTCCGCCGTTTGCAACGTATTTTTCTCTGTGAAAGGATACAGCACCGTCACCGCCGTCACCTGCTTTTATAAATATCTTCGCTTTGTCTGTAAATGTTGTCATTTTTTATCTCTTCTAATTTATTCCTGTTTTTCGGAACGCACAGGTTCTTCTAAAATATTAGCAATTGTCGCTTTTGCTTTTTTCGCAACTCTTCTTGCGTGAAATGTACCGCTGATTATATAGTAAATCGGGATTGTAAGGAAAATAAGCCAAGTAGGATGCCAAATATCAAAACAAAATCCTATAATTAGATATACTAAAGTAACTATAAAGGCAAAAGTAGTATCCAACCAAATCCAACTGTAATATTCTTCTTTCGGATGGGTATTCTCATTGCGGACTTTTAAAGCTTTTCTCACTTCATAATCGGCTTTATCTTTGATAAGTTTAATAATAATCTCGTCTTGTTTTTTCTCAACAGTGTTTTCAATTACTTCGGGAGGAGGTAACTCCTCTGAAATACTCAAAAGTTTATCCAGCGAAACATTATAAAGCTTTGCAAGCCTTATGAGATTATCTGTATCGGGAGAAGATTCGGCTCTTTCCCATTTAGATACAGCTTGTCGGGAGATACCTAATTTCTCTGCCAATTCTTCTTGTGAAAGTTTGTTTTCTTTCCTTAAATTCACAAGCCTGTTTGCAATTTCAATAGTCATAATTTCTTTACCCCATTCATTTATTTAAGAGAAAATTCATTCTCAATATGAGGGTATTATATTCAAATACAGCGGTTTACACAAGAAAGTCTGCTTTTCAAAGCCGCAACTATTGGTTTCTTGTATTAATTTTACCTAAAACTTATCTTTTTTATCCCCGCCCATAAGCTGTTTTATCCCTGCAATAACCAATGCTATTAAAAATACAACTACAGCGATTTTTAAAACTGCCAATAAAACGCTGAATAAAAACGATAATGCCCAAAGGATAATACAGGCAATAAGTACAAGTATAACAATTTTCCATACAGTATTCATAATTTTCTCCTATTCTGAAAGCCAATTGTGATATACATTCTGAACATCATCATTTTCTTCCAGTTTGTCGATTAGTTGGTTCATTTTCTTGATATGCTCTTCGTCAGTCAGCTTAATTGTTGTCATAGGCACATAAGCAACTTCAAAATTCAAAATAGTATATTTTTTACTCTGCAGATATTCAACTGCATTGTGCAAATCGTCAGGTGCTAACTCAAAGCGAACTGTTGTTTCGTCGTCTTCACGGTCAACAGCATAGTCCTCTGCCCCTGATTCAACACTATCTTCCATTATATTTTCTTCGTCATCATACGGTGCTTCTGCAATAATAACCCCTTTTTGGTTAAAAAGGTAAGACACACAACCTAAAGTTCCCATATTTCCGCCGTATTTGCTGAAATATGAACGAATATCTCCGGCGGTTCGATTTTTGTTATCGGTAAGTGTTTCAACCATTACCGCAATACCGCCGATACCATATCCCTCATAGGTATTTGCCTCATAATCGGTTTTATCTTCATTGCCCTTTGCAAGCAAACGGTTAATATTGTCATTTGGCACATTATTTGCCTTTGCTTTGGTGATAAGGTCACGCAATTTTCCGTTATTTTCGGGGTTATTTCCACCCTCACGAATACATACCAAAATTTCACGACTGATTTTTGTTACAACTTTTGCCTTTGCGGCATCATTTGCATTTTTTGTTCTTTGTATATTATGCCATTTTGAATGTCCTGACATCTTTATCCTCCGGATATAACTTTATTACTATAAATCTTTCTCTAAATCTTCAACAAATTTCAATAAATCTGTAAAACTGTCTGCATTTTGAATATCTTTAACAGAGTTAGTTTCTTGGGGTTTCGGCTGAATAGGCACTTGCGGTTTCGGCTGAATAGGTGCTTGAGGTTTAGGCTGTACAGGCACTTGCGGTTTTGGCTGAATAGGCACTTGAGGTTTTGGCTGAATAGGTGCTTGCGGTTTTGGCTGAATAGGTGCTTGAGGTTTTGGCTGAACAGGTGCTTGAGGTTGAATACTCACTTGTTGAGTTATAATCGGGACTTGCGGTTGAATAGGCGTTTCGGGAATTTCATCCTCTGTCACTCGAATATAGGGAGGTTTAAGCATTTGAGTATTCTCAATTGTATCTTTTTTCTCAACTATCTTAACTAATTTCTCTGTTTTATCGGGTTCAATAACTTTAATTTCAGTTTCGTTTTCTTTAAGTTGAATAATCTTTTTATCGGGTAAAATTTCCACAGGTGCTGTTATTTCAACAGGAGCAATCGGCTCGTCGTCATAATTAATCTTTACTTTAAAAGGTAAAACAGGTGCAATTGGTTTTTCAGTATTCTCTATACTCTTCACAGGAGGTGCGACTTTAGAAATGGTTATATCTTCTGTAAGTTTAATCTTTACAGGTTCACTCTCCGTAATAACCGCACCTTTCACAACTACTGTACTGCCTCGCCCTGTAACGCCCCCTGTACTCGCACCCTCTTTAGCCTCTTTTACCAATTGATGAGGTAAAGGAATTTTGTTTTTAAGAGGATTTTCGGGAGCTGTTGCAATTTTAACTTTGTTAGGCATTTTTTTTGCGGTGCTGTTGTTGCCGAAATTATCTTTTAAACTTGCTTTTTTTGTTCGGTGTTTAAGGTTTGTGGGAGCAACTTCTTCTTCGCCGTAATTTCCCGTAAGCTGTGCAACTAAAATCATAACAAGAATTACTAATAATAAAAGAGGTAACAAGATAAAGCCGACTATCCCCGTCATTCCCGTAAGCATTGTAATAAATTTGAAAAAATTAGCGTTATACATAACACATTCTGCAACAACAGCGGTATTAGTAACAGTTTCTTCAAATTCTTGGTTGATAGCAACACCCATTGTATATTGCGTTAACGAAAGGTCGGTTTTAATATCTTTAATTTTACCTATAGTATACTTTTTGTCCTCATTTTTATAAAGAACAATAGTTTTCAAGTCGTAATTATCTTTCGACTTTGCAATAACAAGGGTATCTTTCGGGATACTGTCGGTAGCATCACTCTCCATATCTGCATTAGCGTTCATATGGAGATATGTGTTGCTGAATTTTACAGTATCGTTTTTGTGAAAAGATACAAAAAGTACACTCATACTTATGACAATAATCGACAGTATTATAATAGATAGTATATGCAATACACGTCTTACCAAATCAGTCACCTATTCGCCTTTTTAAATTTTTTTAATCTTCTTTTTTCGGTCGCTTTTTGAGGTTTGTAATAATCATACCGCCGAATATCACAACAATAACGCCTATTACACTTAAAATTATCGGTAAAGGAATTTTTGAGCCTGTATCTGTACTTTCAACAGGAGCGGTTTCAACGGGAGCTACCTCAAGAGGTGTAACGGTTGCATCATAAACAGGGACGGAAATATTCAAAAATCCTGTTACCCAAGCAAGAGGTGAATTCCAGTTAATAGTACATTCATTAACTGACCAAGCCTCAATATTATCCACATAACAAATTTGAGGAGGTGAATCAAGCGGAATTTCTAAAGATTGTATCATAGGGTCTGTCATACTGCTGTTAGGTCCTCCAACCAATACACCCTCGGGAGCTTTCGGGAAAGAGGGGTCAAGTGAAAAAGACCAATATCTGTGGTGAGGATTTTCGGCATAGAAAGAACCGTATCTTGTAACATAGGAAATATCCATACCGTTCATACCCAAAATATAGTTCAAAGCATTGACAACGCCGTTAAGATAACCTCCGCTGTGAGTGAGATTATAAGCATAACCCAAAACAACGGCATTATTTAACACAAAGGAATTTGAACCCCATTCATACCCTGTAAAAGTTTGCCCGGGAGCATTATTTTCGTCAGTGAATGTTGTCCCTTTGTAAGGTAAAGAATAACCCTGTTTCTTTTCGGTGTCAATATAAGCATCTGCCGCCGCAATAATACTCTGTTGGAGTGTTTCGGAATCTGCTTTTGAAAGTACAGCTTTTTTATCTTCATTTAAACATAAAGTTAAATTACCCAAACTTGCAACATTGCCCCAGTTAAAGGAAGAGAACGAACCTGTATTCTCACCGCCTGAGAGATTGGTTACTGTAGTTAAAGCTTTTTCATAGGATTTTAAATCCGTAAGATAAATTTCTTCGCCTGTTGTTGAATAGAGTTCGCAAGCCGCCCAATAAAACTCGTCTGACACATCTGTGTCACCGTAAGCACCGCCGCCTGTGGCTTGATTCATAGGAGCAAGCAAGTCGGGGTATTTCTTTGCCGCCTCATAGGAAGCCTTAGCTTGTGCAAGTAAAGTATCGGAATAAGACGTATCAAAATCAGACATAAGCCTTGATTGTTGAGCCGCAGTTGCAACATAATTAAGTGTTGCGGCAGTTGAGGGCGGTTTAACAATTCTCACCAATCCCGCCTCTGCAGGACGTAACGCAAGCCCTGTCCAAGTATAATCGTGGATTTTATGATATACCATATCTTTATATTCACCGTCTTTAACAACCATTTCGTTTAAAAAATCCATCTCAAACTTTGTTTCGTCAAGGATATTCGGAATACCGTTACCGTTTTCGGGTGTCGGATTTGTAGAATCATTGGCAAAAAGACTTTCCGAACCTGTAAATAACGCATATTCATAGAGATTATTAAGTGTCCATACGGATATACCCGCATT
>JAISIJ010000236.1 GCA_031262245.1 Oscillospiraceae bacterium
TCATCAAAATATCAATACCGTGATTTCTGTAGAAAATGTTTCACTCGCTCGTTAAAATCCTTCGCTTCTTCATATGCGGCATGACCTAAGCTTTCATAGATGAAAAGTTCACTGCCCGATATTTTTTCTGACATTTCTAATGATGCATTTACACCGACAATTTTGTCATCAGATCCGCCGATAATTAATACTTTATTTGTGATTTTATCAAGCTCATTATACGTATCGTACTTTAGAATTGCTTTCGCTTGAATAATAAACCGCGATAGATCTTTTGGCTTTGTGATTCTGTAAAGCATGGGATAGAGCGGACGATACTGCCTTAATTTCTTTTCAGTATAAGATTTTTCTGCGGTGTCAATAAATATGCTTTTATAGTCGTCATTTTCGGCAAAATTAATCCAAGCTTTTATAGTCGTTTCAATCAGATTGTTTACTCTTGAAGCAGAAACGGCGATAATCAGTTTATTCACCATCTCAGGGTATTTAACACAAAACCGAAGAGCAACCATACCGCCCTGTGAAACGCCTAAGACGTGTGCGTTTTCTATGCCGAGAGCCGTTAAAGCCTTATGCAAATCATCCGCCATATCGTCAATGGTAAAGCCGCCGGTCATATTATCTCTTCGGCTGAACACATAACACTTAAAATGCTTCGCGAATTCACGGTAATTGAAAGCCAGCGGCAACGCTTTTCCTCTAACGCTTGTAATACCATCGCCAAGACCCGGCAGCAAGATAAGCGGAAAGCCTTCACCGAATTCACAGTAGCTCATGGTGAAACCGTTGATGGATATTTCCTTGTTTTTTGCGTTATAGAACATTTTAAGATACCTTTCTTCTTCAAGAACTTGTTTCACACGGTTACAGCGAAAAAATCGCAGCCGCAGTCTTCGGGAAACGTCTCGAAGAAGACAAACTGACACGCTTTCACGTCAGAATATTCCTCTCTAAAAGCTTTACACAAAACGCACAGCAAAATGGGATATGAAATATTTTGTGAAAAGCGACTAAGCAACGACTTATTTCTCCCAAAATTATAACACATATGCGTTACATTTGCAATGCTTTTATGAAATTTTGTGTACTAACTTATATTATTGTTCTTATAAGAGCTATATAATGCTTTGATGGGTTATTTCCAAAAGTGGGTTATTAAGTGGGTTACAAGGCAAATCAAAACCCCTTGTAAGGTAATTTCACAGAGGGTTTTATCGTTATCGGAGTGACAGGGTTTGAAGAGCATTGGGGGATATTTTTGGTTGATAGAATTTTCAAGGTTGAGGGTGGGAGGGGGTTTAAGGGATATGTGAATTTTTGAAACTTGTTTGATTTTTTGTTATTTTTGTGGCGGTGGAAAGCAGGATGGCAAGGATAATTACATCAGCACATTGCGTATTCGGTCTTCAATCTTCTGTTGTAATTCTTTGTAAGATTTCCACGTTATCAAGTTATTATGTCTTTCGTCAAATCGAATAGCTTTTTCTAAACCGCCTACTTTGTCTGCCCATTTTTGGTCACAACACCGAATAATCGGTAATCCCAACGCATCAGCGAAACCTGCCTCAAAATATACATTTTGATTATCATATGTATAATCGACAATTACAGCTTTGCTTCTCTTAATTTCGTACTTGATTCTATCGCTTATACCACCGTTATATTCTTTATCAGGAAGAATTATTGCTTCAAATTTACCGTTACTACCTTTTAAACAAGCTACTTTGACACAGTTTATAAAACTTTTGCGTAATTTTTTCGATTCGGGATAATTAAATTTCATTGCGATGAAAATTTGATTTGATTCATCATTGGCAAAAATTAGAGATTCAGTATGGAACACGCCTGATGATGACAACCTAAATTGTAGTATAAATGGTTCAGTGCCGAGAATCATATCATCTACTTTTTTCTCGTCTTGTTGAAAAAAATATAGATATTTTTCTTCATGACACAACATTAAATCTTGCGATAACTCATCGAAATCAGGTGCATAACAAAGTGGGTATTCGATATGGTAGTCATTATCTATTTCGTATTGCGTTATATACTTATTTACAAAAGTTATTCCTTTATTGGATTGATAAAAGCAACACTTGACTGGATCAGAAAACAGTTTATATAGATTAATCAACAATTTATTCATTTTCTGAGAAATCGTTTTCGGTACTAATTTGCTATCAATAACCTCGTCTTCAAAACTGTATCGTTCCTTCGTATCTTTTATAAGTTTTATTGACTTGAATGTTTCAGATAAACGATTTGTTTCAAAAAGATAACCTGCAAAATCGCAGAGTTTGTCTGTATTTATATTTGAAAGGCTTTTGACTTCTTCTGCCGAGCAATCAAGCTGATATTTCCCGCACGATGGACAGTCATATTGATTGTTTTCGCTTGAAATCTCATTACAAGAAGTGCTTAAGCAAAAAGGACAAGTTATTGTCGACATAATTGAAACCTCCGTTTATTTTTTCTTCCGATGAAAATCCTACCCATGCAATTGTAGTAACAGTGTCACAAC
>JAISIJ010000249.1 GCA_031262245.1 Oscillospiraceae bacterium
TGCGACATATTCCTATTATGATTCGCTGCCTGAAAATATGAGAACTCTACTGCCCTCACCGGAAGAAATCGCTAAGATTATTCATAGTTTTGACGATGACATAATAGAATAACAGCCGATGCTAATTATATACGTTAAAAGGATTTGCTCACGCAAGTCCTTTTTTCAAGAAAGGGTGAACCAGAATGTCATTCAAAATAATCCACGCAGCCTCCCGCTTACCTTACAACCATTACAACGAACAGATTTTCACAACTCCGACCAAGTGGGGTAAATGTTATTCCGATTAGTGTGTAGACAGTGTAAACATTTACTTGCATTTTTATTTTAATTGCCTTTTGGGGGCTAAGTAAATTATTTTTTTGTGTTAAGGAATATTAAGGTTGCCAATTGTTTACTTTTTTACGTATTAGAATATCTTTAATTTCTTGATAAGCATTAAATCTTTTCTTTGAGTTTTCCCAATTTTGTTCTAAACACGAATGAATGTGTGTGTCAAAAACATTTCTTTCTTGACCATCAAGAGCAACATTTTTATCAATCCAATCATCAATTATCTTCTTATTTATGCCCCTACCGTTAATATTCCCGGTTGCTGATTTGTAGAAATCAAAAAAAATATCAATAATTTGAGAATCTACAAATCTTAGATTAAGTATTGCTTCTTTGACAATTACAGAAGTGTCAACATTATTTCTTAAGAGATTTATGAAGTTATTAAGCTCTTTGAAATACGCTTCTGCTCTTTGATTAAAGTTACTAAAAATCCTAAACCAATCATTTTCTCTCATATCAGTAAACACTTTATTTGATACACTGTTAAGCCAGTTTTCACTATAACGAGCTTCAAAACTGCTAATTTTATTATGGCAGATGAAGCTTCGTGCGCTTTTTACGTAATTGTGAAATTGAAAAATGATGTTCACTACATTGCAATTATTAACGCTGTGTTCGGTGCCAGCTAAGTTTACAATGATTTTCTCAGCATCATATAGCAAAGCATAGGCATTAACAATCGCAACAGTAAATTTCTGAAATGATGAAAAATCCTGATTAATACCTTTTGGGTTGTATATATCTGTATTAAACAAATATAATCTCGGATCAATTTGACTAAAGATGGAATTATAGGATTTAAGGATTCTTTTTTGTTCGTTTTCCGGAGCTGTGAAGCTGAAATTATCCATTGTTCGCACCTCCGTTATAGTCATTTTTATAAGCACCAAAACTATCATAGCCAAGTGCAAGAACTATTCTGTTGATCGCATAGCCTATTTTAAGTGCCGCGTTTTGATTGTGATAAAAAATTTTTTCATTAGGAAGTTCTGGAATAGAAATCTTCATATTCCCGTTAGCAGGATTGTTTTCAACGAGTTTCCCTATGAATTCCTTTGGGTTGCCTTTTGAATCGGCAATCAAATACCAACGTTTCTTAGAGAACGTTGCACGATTGAGCTTCGTATCTTTTAAATATTTAATTGATGCTTTTAAATCGCCAATGTGTGCAGAAGCGAGAGCCGCAAAATATAGGAAATCATTCTTGTGGTTAAGAGTGATCCCGTCACCGACGCCGATTAGTCCTAATGCAGTTTTACAAATCGCCAATATCATTTTCCATTTGTCATCGCTCAGTATTGCTGTATTGCGTTCTTTACGCCTTAATGTCTTTTCACCGTTTATGTCAATCGTTTCTTTTTCAAACATCGGATGTCTGACATTTATATACCAATATAATTTAAGCTTAAGATAAAGACAATTCTCGTCATTATTGATTATATTTTCGAATTTATTCAAATAATTAAGTGCTTCATTCGCTTTACTAATCAGTAAATCGTTCGCTGTTTCGTTGAAATCAACTTCATTGTTTTTGCACATGAGAAATGCTTCAAGATAAATGCAAGTAGGATCTTGCTTTTCAAGTCTGTCCTCGAAAAATTCTTTGTATTTATTTCCGCCAATCAAATCTGTCGTCTTTTTATATAAATATGTTTTTGATGAATTATACACAAATTCGTTTTTGTCATCGTAGAATTTGTTGTCGAAAGACTCAATAAAGCCAATGATTTCTTTTGTATACTTGAGCTTTTCATCATCCTTAACAAGCGAACCGGCGATCATCAAATTAAAGGAATTCATTAAGCAAGTAATCGGATAAGTATCTGTTGGCGACTCTGAAAAGCAAGGCTTTAACCGTTCTCTAATTTCTCTGTAATTAATATTTGTTTTTTCATCAATTTTCGAAATATTAATCTTACAAGTCACTTCTTCAACAATTAAAGACATTTTTATTCGTCTATTTGATTTATCATCATCACATTTTTCAATTTCAGAAATCGTATCAGACGCAAGTTTTGCTGCACGTTTCAACGCTATAATCGCACTTTCGATGTCAGTACCGTCAGAATTACAATTACGTTTATCAGAATAATACTCTCTTGTGTAAACAATCTCCTGACATACAATTTCAGGCGCAATTACACACAAACCATAATTACGCTTTTTTTCTAATACTTCTGCAATCCGAAGCAATGTATTGCCATAATTTACGCTCTTATTGTTTCTGTTATTAGGGCCAAATTTTTTCAACAACTCACAAATAGCTCGTTCTTCTTCGGCCTTGCTAAATTCTGCCGTTTTAATTAAATCTGTAATTATATTAGTTTCTGACTCAAGATCAAAAATGTTAATGCTCTTAAGAAAGCTTTCCGCTTCTAAAGGAGTTCTGAAAGAAATATAATGTTCCCATCCGTTATCGGATAAATTCGGTGCAATTACATTTATGAAAGGCAATCTGCGAATAACGTCAAGAATTTTTGAAATTTCTTCGGTAATGTGTCGATCACCTAAAGCATACCTGATCAACAGCATATACGGGCAAGATATGGAATATTTTGTAATGAACGATGTTGCTTCACAGAACTTTTGCGAGAATTCAGTAAGTCCTTCATCAGTAATCTTTGTTGTTGTTTCAGATGGGGTGAGAATGATACCGGCATCTCTTAACGCTTTCTCCATTTGAGTTTCGGGTTTTGCTTTTTGTGTGAATAATTCACTGAATTTAGGTTGATGATATTTTGTTTCGTGTTGAATGCCTTGTTGAATTTTGTAAGCCATAACATTTTCATAGGCATTATAAAGAAGCGCTAACAGATTATCGTTGTCATAATATTCATTTTTAAGATCAGAAGAATAATCAAAGTCTAAAAAACGAGAAAAATTACTGAGTAA
>JAISIJ010000261.1 GCA_031262245.1 Oscillospiraceae bacterium
AGTTCACTAAGAGAGTTTTTGCAGTTTTTAGCAAAATCAAAAGATTTTAATATTCGCTCTGCTGTAACACCTACAAATAACGCAGTATCTTGTCTTACTATTCATAAATCCAAAGGACTTGAATTCCCTGTGGTATTTTCAGTAGGTAATGACAGGAAATTCACATATGAAAAAACAAATTATCTTGCGGATAAAGAATTAGGTTTCGGTTTTAAACTGCATAATAAAATAATGCTTGAAAAATTTAACACAGCCTCCTTTTTTGCTATTCAGAATAAACAGCGTTTGCAAACAAAAAGTGAGGAAATGCGATTGTTATACGTTGCTTTAACAAGAGCAAAAGAACGTTTGTTTGTTACTGTGGATAGTAAACGAAAAGCTTTACCGCCTGAAGATGCAGAATGTTACGGTGATTGGTTAAAGCTTTGCCTTGAAAAAACTGATTATAAAAAAGCTGATATTAATCAGGATATTTCAAATTTTGAAACAGAAACATCTGTGAGAAAGAAATATTCTTTTTCTTTTGCAGAAGAGCAGATTATTGAAAATATTCCTTTAAGGGTAACTGTTACCGAGCTGAAAAACTTTGATGAGGAAATGGAAACACCGAATATATTAAATAATGATATTATTCTTAAATATCCGAAAATCATAACAAATGAAAACCTTACAGGTGCAGAAAGAGGAACAGCGTTGCATAATTTTCTGCAACACTGTGATTTTAAAAACAGCCTTGAAAGTGAGCTTGAAAAAGCAGAAAACAGAACGCTCCTTAATAAAAAGCAATTATCTGTTTTTTGGAACAGCAATCTTTGCAAAAGACTTTCAAGTAATATTATTCAAAGAGAAAAACAGTTTTTTGCAGATATAAAAAGTCTTGATATCCCCATTGAAAAATATGATAAAAGCTATCTTATGGGTATAATGGATGTGGTTATTTATGAGGATGACGGTCTTGTGTTGGTTGATTATAAAACAGACAAAGCAGAAAATGAAGATGTTTTAATATCAAGATACACAAAACAATTGCAATTATATAAATCAGCATTGGAAGTAATTGAGAGGCAAAAAGTAAAAGAGTGTATAATATATTCTTTTTATATGGGTAAAGCTATTTCGCTTTCGATTTAAATAATAAAGCAACGATAAATCCACTTAGGAGAGCAATGGTAATGCCGCTTGCAGTTGCCGTTAATCCCCCTGAAAATATACCGAAGAAACCTTTTTCCTGAACTGTTTCACGAACACCGTTTGCGAGGGTGTGACCGAAACCTGTTAAGGGGACAGTTGCACCTGCACCGCCGAACGCAATTATATTGTCATAGAAGCCGAATGCAGACAGAAATACACCTGCAACCACATAAGTTACCAGTATTCTTGCGGGAGTGAGTTTTGTATAGTCAATGAGTATCTGCCCTATTCCGCAGAGTATCCCACCGACTAAAAATGCTTTTAAAATTTCGGAAATCATTTTAAAACCTCGCTAATCAGAATTTTTTGCAAAATATTATAAAAGGCATTTTAAACCTCCGTATTGTTTTAATTTTCGGAACTTGATATGTGCAATAAATGTGCAATAGAGGGAATACTCTCGCCTTGTTGGGAAAGTGTGGGCGACATTAATGCACCTGTTGCACAAAACAGTATATTTTTAATTTCTTTCTTTTGAAGTTTAGGCAAAAAATATGCTGTGAGTACACTTGCACCGCAACCGCAACCCGAGCCACCCGAGTGAGTATCTTGAGTGTCTTTGTCATAAATCATTATACCGCAGTCACGGTGCTTTGAAGATATATCAATACCCTCTTTTTGAAGAATATCAATAAGCAATTCAGAACCCACATATCCCAAGTCGCCTGTTATAATAAAATCAATATTGCTTAAAGATATTTCTGTATCTTTTAGAAAAGTTTGGATAGTATCCGCTGCAGCGGGAGCCATAGCAGCACCCATATTGGTTGCATCTTTTATATCATAGTCCACTAATTTACCGACTGTTGCGGATTTGATAAAAATATCACCTTGACCTGAATTTTCCTCAACAATTACCGCTCCTCCACCTGTAACCGTCCATTGAGCAGAGGGTGTACGTTGTCCGCCATAGCTTAAAGGCATACGGAATTGGCGTTCTGCAGATGAGAAATGGGAAGAGGTTACACCTATTGCAAGTTTTCCGTAACCCGCATTAACCATACAAGTTGCCAATAACAGGCTTTCTGCCATTGTTGAACAAGCACCATATACACCTAAAAAAGGTATATGAAAATCCCTTAAACCATATGTTGAAGATACACATTGGTTAACTAAGTCCCCGGCAAAAATAAAATTTATATCTTCAGGGGTTAGGTTGGACTTGTTTAATGCGGTGTCAACGGCAATACGCTGTATTTCACTTTCAGCCTGTTCCCAAGTATCTTTTTTAAAATACTGGTCTGTATCGGTATAATCAAAATATTCGGATAAATTTCCTTCAATTTCTTTTTTTCCTGCAACACTTGCATAGCCTTTTATTACAGGTTTGTTATTAAAAATTATTGTTGATTTCATAATAGTATTATTACAAAAAAGTTTTTAAATATACATTAAATCAACCTAATTTAAATTCCTGTAAGTAAACGGGCTTTAATTCAAAAGGAGAAACAGTATCTCTTTCTTCATTTATTTTTGCACAATAACAAACGCTTGAAGCTTTTTGCAGTAAAAGGTGGTCGGGTGCGAGATGTAAATTTTCCAAAGGATATTGTTCATAAAATTCTTTTGCACCGTCACCTACAAGATATATGTCGGAATTTTCCTGTATGGCTTTAATTTTTTCAAATAATTCTTCTTTATCTATAATACAATCATTTTCCGTAGCACCTGTTGAATAAACTAAATTCGCTCTTGCTTTCATAATTGCAACAGCTTTAATGTTTACATTATAAGTAAGTGCAGTTAAAGCTGGAACAGAGATACAATTTATTCCTAAACCAAATGCAAGTCCTTTTGCCGAAGAAATGCCTATACGCAAGCCTGTATAAGACCCCGGTCCTATAGATACAGCGATTTTTTTTATATCTTTAAGGCTTTTACCGCAATCATTTATAAGTTTTTCTATCATAGGCATAAGTGTTTGTGAGTGTGTTTTAGCGGAATAAACAGAGTATTCTCCTAATAAAACATCGTCTAATAAAGCAACAGAGCAAGTCTTGCCGCCGGTATCAATTCCTAATATCAATATTCTATCTCCCTTGTGTTATCATCTATTCTTTTTATTGTAATAATGTGTGACGGTGTTAAATAATCTTCAATATTTTCAAACCATTCTATGACTATAACTCCTTCTTGTTCTTGGTAGTAGTCTAAACCGACAGTTTCAGGGTCGCCTGTGATACGGTACATATCAAAGTGAAATAACGGTAATTTTTCGCCGTTTCTGTATTCATTTACGAGCGCAAATGTGGGGGAATAAACAACATCTCCCAAACCCATACCCATTGCAAGTCCTCTTATAAATGTTGTTTTGCCTGCACCCATTTCACCCTTTACAGCGATAATATCACCTGATTTAAATTTTTCAGATAAACTTTGTGCAAAATTTATAGTATTTTTTGCAGAAATACTTTTAAAAATCATTGACAACGTCCTTTTTTATGTTATAATATCAAAGTTGATGTACA